>CAXNHG010000001.1:0-19497 GCA_964202085.1 Polynucleobacter sp.
CCGTCTGTTAATTCAGGAATATCAAATGAATAACGGGCAGCTCCAGAGTTAACGTCTGTACCAACTAAGCCTAATAACAAGCCAAGAATAATCATGCCAATCGCTTTGATCAATGAGCCTGAAGCTAAAACTACCGCACCAATCAAACCCAATACCATTAAAGAGAAATACTCCGCGGGACCAAACTTAAAGGCCACCTGGGCCAATGGCGCAGCAAACGCAGCAAGAACCAAAGTTGCCACGCAGCCAGCAAAGAAAGAACCAAAGCCAGCTGTGAAGAGCGCAACACCTGCACGACCACGGCGGGCCATTTGGTAGCCGTCAATGGCCGTCACCACCGAGGACGATTCTCCTGGGATGTTGACCAAAATAGCGGTCGTTGAACCGCCGTACTGGGCGCCGTAGTAAATACCTGCCAACATGATGAGTGCAGCAATTGGAGGTAATGCATAGGTTGCAGGCAACAGCATCGCAATCGTAGCGATGGGCCCCAAGCCCGGCAAAACACCAATCATCGTGCCCAATAAAACGCCAAGAAAGCAGTAAATTAAATTTTGCAGAGTTAGAGCGGTGCTAAAACCCAGTGCAAGGTTGTCCAATAATTCCATGATGTATCTTCTCCGAGATTTAAGGAGTTAAAAAGCTTGGCCAAACTTGGAACTGAAGCTTCAGACCCCAAATAAAGGCAACATAGGCAATCACATTCATGAGCACCACATTCAGAACAGTTCCTTTCCAATGGAATTCATGGCTGGCCATGGCTGAGATAAAGACCAACAAGGTCAAAGAAACAACCAAGCCCATTGGCTTTAAAACAAGACCGAATAAAACCACTGATCCAGTGACCCACAGAACTGATACCCAGTCCCACTTTGCAAGCTTGTCTGGCTCACTTTTTTTAGACATGGAAGTCATGGTCACAATGGCACCAATCATGGCTAGAAGAATGCCTAACCAAAATGGAAAATATCCAGGACCCATCTTGGCGGGTGTACCCATAGGATAGGTTGTTGCAACGTAAGCAAAACCCAGTCCAATAAGTACAAACATGATTCCTGAGGCGAAGTCTTTTTGACTGCGAATATGCATCGTTAGGCCCTCTTTATTTTTGTCAATAAGTGTTGAAGAATCAATTGTAAGCTTTCTTAAAGCTTGGATTCCCATTTTTTGGCTTGGGGTTTGTACCAATGAGCCTTGTCTGAGTCATAATTACGGACATGAAGGTTACTCAAATACGCCAAAATTTCTTAAAGTTCTTTGAATCCAAAGACCATCAAGTGGTCTCGTCTAGTTCGGTCGTGCCGGGCGATGACCCAACTTTGCTTTTCACAAATGCTGGTATGAATCAGTTCAAAGATGTTTTCTTGGGCTTTGACAAGCGCCCCTATAACAGAGCAACCACAGCACAAAAATGTATTCGTGCAGGCGGTAAGCACAATGACTTAGACAATGTGGGTTACACCGCGCGTCATCACACTTTCTTTGAAATGTTGGGTAACTTCTCTTTTGGTGATTACTTTAAAAAAGATGCCATCAGTTACGCTTGGGAATTATTGACCACCGTTTATAAGTTGCCAGCTGACAAGTTGTGGGTGACTGTCTACGCTGAAGATGACGAGGCATATGAGATTTGGCAAAAAGAAATTGGTGTGCCCGCAGAAAGAATCATCCGTATTGGCGACAACAAAGGTGGTCGTTACGCATCGGATAACTTTTGGATGATGGGCGACACGGGCCCTTGCGGTCCTTGCACAGAAATCTTTTTTGACCATGGCGAGCACATTGCTGGCGGCCCTCCAGGCAGTCCTGACGAAGATGGCGATCGTTATATCGAAATCTGGAATAACGTCTTCATGCAATTCAACCGCGACGAAGATGGTGTGATGCATCCATTGCCTAAGCCAAGTGTTGATACAGGCATGGGGCTTGAGAGAATTGCTGCGGTTTTGCAACATGTTCACTCAAACTACGAAATCGATTTATTTGTTAATTTACTCAATGCTGCAAAAGCAGCTGTTGATGGTGCTGGTGCTGGCAACTGTGATGCCAACAGCCCTTCCATTAAAGTAATTGCAGACCATATTCGCGCATGCTCATTCACCGTTGCAGATGGTGTGATTCCGGGTAATGCGGGACGTGGTTACGTTTTACGTCGTATCACTCGCCGTGCAATTCGCCACGGCTACAAATTGGGTGCGCGCGCTCCATTCTTCCACAAGATCGTTGCTGCTTTGGTTCAAGAAATGGGTGAGGCTTATCCAGAGTTGAAGGCCAACCAGACACGAGTCACAGAAGTACTAAAGCACGAAGAAGAAAGATTCTTCCAAACAATCACGAACGGTATGGAAATTCTTGAAACTGCTTTGGCCAATAGCTCAAAGGTAATAGATGGTGAAACTGCATTTAAGTTGCATGACACTTTTGGTTTCCCACTCGACTTAACTGCGGACGTCTGTCGTGAGCGCGGAGTGAAGGTGGATGAGGCTGGCTTTGAAGTGGCCATGAATCGTCAGCGTGATCAAGCGCGCGCTGCAGGTAAATTCAAAATGGCTCAAGGTCTTGAATACAGCGGGGCGCCAACCGTGTTCCACGGTTATGAGACTTTGAACAAAGAGTCTGCCAAAGTTTTGGCGCTTTATGTTGATGGCTTACAAGTCAAGTCAATCAAAGCAGGTGATAACGCTGTTTTGGTTTTAGACAATACCCCTTTCTATGCTGAATCTGGCGGTCAAGTCGGTGATGCTGGTGAGTTGCGCAATCAATCCAGTTTGTTTGAAGTTGAAGACACGCTCAAGATTCAGGCGGATGTGTTTGGTCATCATGGCCAAGTGCTTGAAGGTGAAATCAAAGTGGGCGATCAACTCAATGCCAAAGTCAATGCAGAAAGACGTGCAAGAACCATTCGTCATCACAGTGCCACCCATTTGATGCACAAAGCTTTGCGTGAAGTATTGGGCGCACACGTCTCGCAAAAAGGTTCCTTGGTAGATGCTGATAAGACACGTTTTGACTTCACGCACACGGCTGCTGTGACACCAGAGCAGATTGTTCAGGTAGAGCAGTTGGTGAATGCTGAAATTCTCGGAAATGCAGCAACCTCAGCCAAAGTGATGAGTTTGGATGATGCGCAAAAAACTGGTGCCATGATGTTGTTCGGTGAAAAATACGGCGAGTCTGTCCGCGTTTTGGAAATCGGTTCTTCCAAAGAATTATGTGGTGGCACACATGTTCAAAGAACGGGTGATATTGGTATTTTTAAAATATTGTCAGAAAGCGGTGTTGCTGCAGGCATTCGCCGCGTTGAGGCAATCACTGGTGACCGTGCGCTGACTTATTTACAAAAACTAGATACTCAAATCAATCAATTGGCCGTTAGCTTAAAAGCAAACCCAAGTGATTTGGCTCAAAGAATTACTCAGCTTCAAGATCATGCACGTTCTTTAGAAAAAGAATTGGAGCGCCTGGGATCTAAGCTCGCTGCTAGTCAGGGTGATGAATTAATGTCACAAGCTGTTGAGGTGAACGGCGTGAAAATCTTGGCGGCTCTTCTAGAAGGTGCTGATGCCAAAGTTTTAAGAGAAACCCTAGATCAACTTAAAAATAAATTGAAGACAGCAGCCATTGTTTTAGCCTCTGTTCAAGATGGGAAAGTTCAGTTGGCTGCAGGTGTGACTGCAGACACAATTGCCAAGGTCAAAGCTGGTGATTTGGTGAACCACGTGGCTCAACAGGTCGGCGGCAAGGGCGGTGGTAAGCCTGATATGGCGATGGCTGGCGGTACTGATCCAAAGGGCCTCACAGTTGCTCTCAAGAGCGTTCAAGCTTGGGTGTCTGAGCGCTTATGAGCCAACAAGTAGATAAAGAAGTCGATGCCAGCGGACTTAACTGCCCGCTACCCATATTGCGTGCCAAAAAAGCATTAGCAGAAATGCAGAGTGGAGAAGTTCTTAAGGTGACAGCAACCGATGCGGGGGCTGAGCAAGATTTTCCAACCTTTGCCAAACACACTGGTAATGAGTTACTGCTAACAGAGAAATTAGCAGACGCTTTTGTTTTTTATCTCAAGCGCCGCTAATTCATTTAACGAGTTTTAAGAAACTCGCTAAAACCATCCTTGACTTCTGGGTGACGCAAGGCAAAGTCCACGGTGGCTTTTAAATAACCTAGTTTGCTGCCGCAGTCATAACGCACACCTTCGTATTCATAGGCCAACACTTGCTCTTGACTCAGTAGTGATTGAATCGCATCGGTTAACTGTAGCTCGCCACCTGCGCCTGGTTTGATCGTTTTGATGTGATCAAAAATTCTTGAAGACAAAATATAGCGACCCACAACGCCCATATTCGATGGTGCATCTGCTGGGGCTGGTTTTTCAACAATGCCACTGAGCTTATAAACACGCTCATCAAATAACTTGCCGTCAATCACACCATATGACTTACTTTGTTCAGGTGAAATTTTTTCAACGCCCAAGATAGAACTGCGATAGTGTTGGTATTGGTCAACCATCTGCTTCATCACAGGCACTTTGCCATCCAGCAAGTCGTCCGCCAAGATCACAGCAAACGCTTCGTCACGGATTAATTTTTCAGCACATAAAACGGCATGACCTAAACCAAGAGCCTCTGGCTGTCTGACATAGACGCAGTCAACATGACTGGGTTTGATGTTACGAACCAATGCCAGCAAATCTTGTTTGTTTTTAGCTTCCAGTTCAGCCTCAAGCTCATAAGCCTTGTCGAAGTGATCTTCGATTGCACGTTTGCTGCGACCTGTGACAAAAATCATTTCAGTGATGCCGGCGGCCATAGCCTCTTCAACGGCGTACTGAATCAGTGGCTTATCAACCACATTCAACATTTCTTTAGGGCTTGCTTTGGTCGCCGGCAAAAATCTTGTGCCAAGACCCGCTACAGGGAAAACCGCTTTGGTGATAGTTGTATTCATATTAGGATGGTAAACGACTTAATTGACTATTCAGTTTTTCTAATAAAGACTCAAAATCAGCCAAACGCTGCTTCTCTTGAATCACCACCGCTTCAGGGGCTCTCGCCACAAAGCTTTCATTATTTAATTTTAAATTGGCTTTATTGATTTCTATGCTGATGCGCTCAATTTCTTTGCTCAAACGAGCTCTCTCAGCCGCAGCATCAATTTCAACTTTGAGCAAAATTTTGGTATTGCCCACAATTGCTACCGGTGCGCCTGCTCCATCTTTTTCTAGGCTGACATCATCTTCATAAATTTTTACTTCTGATAATTTTGCCAATGCCTGAATATACGGCGCTGCAATTTTCAAGAACTCAGAATCGCCTTTAATGAACAAAGGTATGCGTTGTGCTGGGGAGATTTGCATTTCACCTCTGAGGTTACGGCAAGCGTCTACCAAAGCCTTGACTTCGGTAACCCAAGCTTCGCTCTTTGCGCATATTTTTTCTGGCTGAGTGATTGGGTAAGCTTGTAATGCAATAGTTTGTTTTTCTTGTTTTTCAAGGTCCTTGCCAGACATTGGGCCAACAATTTGCCAAAGCTCTTCGGTGATAAATGGAATCACTGGATGGGCTAAGCGCAAGATAGTC
Organism: Polynucleobacter sp.; assembly: GCA_964202085.1. Taxonomy (GTDB): domain Bacteria; phylum Pseudomonadota; class Gammaproteobacteria; order Burkholderiales; family Burkholderiaceae; genus Polynucleobacter. Next base: position 5,580 of record CAXNHG010000001.1, read on the forward strand.
TCTAGAACACGCAAAAGTGTTCTGCGTGTGGCACGTTGTTGTGCTGGCGTGCCATTTTGCAATTGAACCTTGGCAAGCTCTAAATACCAATCGCAATACTCATCCCAAACAAACTGATAGATGGAGGTTGAAATATTGTCAAAACGATAATCTTGGAACCCTTTAGCAATATCAGCTTCTGTTTTTTGCAATAGAGAAACAATCCACTTGTCTGCCGGTGAAAAATCTAAATAACCATCTGGGCCACATTCGCCAACGCATTGCGCAATACCATTGTCTTCAGGTGTGCCTGGGCAGTTCATCAAAACAAAGCGAGCGGCATTCCATAGCTTGTTACAGAAGTTTCGGTAGCCCTCGCAACGCTTTTGATCAAAATTGATATTCCTACCAAGTGTTGCCATTGATGCAAAAGTAAATCTCAAGGCATCTGTACCAAAGGCGGGGATGCCATCCGGAAACTCTTTTTTGGTTTTCTTGGTGATATTTTCGGCTTGTTTAGGATTCATCAAGCCAGTCGTACGTTTGGCGAGCAAGGTATCTAAATCAGTGCCGTCTATCAGATCTATTGGGTCCAAAGTGTTGCCCTTGGACTTACTCATCTTCTGTCCTTCTGCGTCGCGCACCAAACCATGAACGTAAACAGTTCCAAATGGGACCTTGCCAGTGAAGTGGCAAGTCATCATGACCATGCGAGCCACCCAGAAGAAAATGATGTCAAAGCCTGTCACCAATGCTGATGATGGTAAGAAGTGAGCCAATTCGGGGGTTTTATTTGGCCAGCCCAATGATGAGAACGGCACCAGCGCTGAGCTGAACCAAGTATCTAAAACATCTTCATCGCGGCGCAAAGAGCCCGTATAGCCATTGGCTTTCGCTTTTGCCGTGGCCTCTACTTCTGTGCGTGCCACAACGATCTCGCCGTCCTCTTGATACCAAGCGGGGATTTGATGACCCCACCAGAGTTGACGTGAAATACACCAATCCTGAATACCTTCTAACCATTGGTTGTAGGTAGTGGTCCAGTTCTCAGGAACAAACTTCACATCACCACACTTCACTGCATCCAGAGCTGCCTCAGCAATTGATTTGCCTGGACGGTACAGATTGTGCTCAGTCGGTTTAGACATCGCCACAAACCACTGATCAGTGAGCATTGGTTCAATCACAGACTTGGTGCGATCACCACGAGGAACCATCAAGGTATGCGGTTGAACTTTTTCCAGTAAACCCAAACCTTCAAGATCAGTAACACTCAACTTGCGCGCTTCAAAGCGATCAAGACCTTGATATTTCTTAGGTGCTTGCTCATTGATCTTGGCATCTAAGGTCAGAATATTGATCATCTCTAATTGATGACGCAATCCAACTGCGTAGTCATTGAAGTCGTGAGCTGGCGTTACCTTGACAACGCCAGTACCAAATTCTTTATCCACATAATCATCAGCGATAACTGGGATCTTTCTATCTGAGAGAGGTAAGTTGACTGTTTGACCAATCAAATGCTTGTAACGCTCATCTTCAGGATGAATCATCACAGCCACGTCACCCAACATTGTCTCAGGGCGAGTAGTGGCTACCGTGAGGTGTCCTTGACCATTTGATAAGGGATAGCGAATGTGCCACATCGAACCTTGTTCTTCTTCGCTTTCAACCTCTAAGTCAGATACAGCTGTACCTAGAATGGGGTCCCAGTTCACTAAACGTTTACCGCGATAAATCAAACCTTGCTCATACAAACTCACAAACACTTCAACCACCGCTTGGGACATTTTGTGATCCATCGTGAAGTATTCACGGCTCCAATCAATTGAAGCCCCTAGGCGTCTGATTTGATTGGTGATGGCTGACCCGGATTTTTCTTTCCAGGCCCATACCTTTTCTAAGAATTTTTCACGACCCAAATCATGTCTTGAAATCTTTTGTGCGTCCAATTGTCTTTCCACAACAATTTGTGTGGCAATTCCTGCGTGGTCAGTACCAGGTACCCAAAGCGTGTTTTTGCCTTGCATGCGAGCATGTCTTGCTAGACCATCCATGATGGTTTGATTGAAGGCGTGACCCATGTGAAGGGTGCCGGTGACGTTCGGTGGCGGCAATTGGATACAAAAGCTATCCTTTTGATCAATCAAAGTGGCGGTGGCAATACCCCTTTTTTCCCACTCAGGACCCCATTGGGCCTCGATTTGAGAAGGTTCAAAAGATTTAGCGAGGTCAGAAAGATTTTTAGACATAAGTCCGAATTATAATTTTTTGTTGAACGTAAAGGCGAATGTGACGAATATTCTTAATAATTTAAATCCAGAACAGCTCGAAGCTGTGACATTACCCCCTATTAATGAGGTGGGCAACAGTCAATCAGCCATGATTTTAGCTGGTGCTGGCAGCGGCAAAACAAAGGTATTGACCACCAGAATCGCTTGGTTGATTCAGACGGGTCAAGCATCTCCGATAGGTGTCTTGGCTGTGACCTTCACAAATAAGGCCGCCAAAGAGATGCTGATGCGTCTTTCTGCCATGATGCCCATCAATACCAGGGGTATGTGGGTTGGCACCTTCCACGGTCTTTGTAATCGTTTATTAAGAGCCCATCACAAGGATGCGGGTCTACCATCAACCTTCCAGATTTTGGACACCCAAGATCAGCTGTCTGCCATCAAGCGACTTTTAAAGTCACTCAAAATTGATGATGAAAAATACCCACCGAAGCAACTCCAATACTTTATTGCCCATGCCAAAGAAAAAGGCATGCGCGCCAAAGACATGGATCGCGGCTATTCTTTTCAAAACACCATGGTTGAGCTTTATCAGGCATATGAAGAGCAATGTCAGCGTGAGGGTGTGGTTGATTTTGCTGAGTTACTGTTGCGCAGTTATGAGCTTCTAGAGCATCATCAGCCGATTCGCGAACATTATCAAGAACGATTTCGACATATTTTGGTCGACGAGTTTCAAGATACCAATGCCTTGCAATATGCATGGCTAAAGCTGCTATCTGGGCACGGCACATCAAACCCATGTTCTGTATTTGCCGTGGGTGATGACGATCAAAGTATTTATGCTTTCAGGGGTGCTGATGTTGAAAACATGAAATTATTTGAGCGCCACTTCAAGCCATACTTGGTGAAGCTTGAGCAGAACTATCGTTCCTACGGGCACATCCTTGATGCTGCCAATCATTTGATTGCGAACAACACAGAGCGTTTGGGGAAAAACCTCAGAACCGATGCAGGTCATGGTGAGCCTGTGAGGGTCTATGAGGCGGCCACCGATGGAACTGAAGCCGCATGGATGGTCGATGAAATCAAGAGTTTGATCAACACAGGTAGCATGCGCACCGAGATTGCCATTTTGTATCGCAGCAATGCTCAGTCACGCATCATCGAGCACGGATTATTTTCTGCAGGCATCCCTTATCGTGTTTATGGCGGTTTGCGATTTTTTGAGCGAGCCGAGATCAAACACGCTTTGGCCTATTTGCGTTTACTAGAGAACCCCAATGACGACACTTCTTTTGCGCGAGTGGTTAACTTTCCAACCAGAGGCATTGGAGCTAAAAGCATTGAAATTTTGCAAGACAGTGCCAAATTAAATAATTGTTCTTTCTATGCTGCGGCCCCTTACTTAGAGGGTAAAGCCGGAACATCTATTTCAGCATTTGTGCGCTTGATTGATCATATGCGTGATGCCACGCGTCACAACACCTTACCCGAGACAGTTGATTATGTGATTCAGCACAGCGGTTTGATTCAGCATTATTTGACAGAGCGTGAAGGTCAAGATCGAGTAGAGAACTTACAGGAATTGGTGAATGCCGCAACAGCTTTTGTTGCTGAAGAAGGCTTTGCTCAAGACACGGTGGCAGGCACAGATCAGAATGAAGTGATCACTGAGATGTCACCCTTGGCTGGTTTCTTGGCACATGCTTCACTTGAGGCTGGAGATAATCAAGCGCAGGCTGGTCAGGATGCCGTTCAATTGATGACGGTGCATGCCGCCAAAGGTCTTGAGTTCACCAATGTATTCATCACCGGTTTAGAAGAAGGCTTATTCCCTCATGAAAACAGCATCAATGAAGATGATGGTTTAGAGGAAGAGCGACGTTTGATGTACGTGGCCATCACAAGGGCCAAAGAAAGATTATTTTTGTCTCATACCCAATCAAGATTACTGCATGGTCAGGTGAGATATAACTTGCCATCAAGATTTTTAGATGAGTTACCGGCAGAATCGTTGAAGCATTTGACGCCTAAAAATAAAGATGCACGCTGGGGTAGTGGTGCGACCACCACTAGAATGCCGTCATGGTCTGAGGGCAGTGATTGGGGCGGTCCAGCAGCAACGATTCCATTGTCTTCCAGAAATAGTGCTATCACAGCGCCTATCAGCAGTTTGCCTCAAAGAGATAACGGGCATAGCTTTAGAGTTGGGCAAAGTGTGTTTCACACAAAATTTGGTGAGGGAAGAATTTTGGCCATTGAAGGTCAAGCTGATCAAGCCAAGGCCAATGTGAACTTCAATCGTCATGGCCCCAAATGGTTGCAATTGGCGATTGCTAAATTAACCGCCATTGATTAATCATTCTTTGTTGAAGCAAGCCTTCCAGGTAGCAAAGAATGAACAGTACATGACTGTCAGTGCTGCCATTGAATAAGGTGGGATGATGAATGGAATGGCAGTTCTGAGGCCAATGCCGTCAAGAAATGCTTCCAAGAAAAATGGCACAGCAACAATGAAGACCGCCCAAATCATCAAATAAAAAATAAAGGCGGCTTTATTGGTCCAGCAAGCAATCCAGCTTGAAAAAAGCGCTTGAGCCACTGACATTTTTTCCCAAGCCACCAAGATTGGCGCAAACCACATCACCATGGCCACTGGCAAATAAAGAAGCAAGCCAATACTGAGCCCCAAATAAAGACCTTGGACATCTCTGATGGTCGGCGGTTGTTGTTGTGTCAGGAGCGTGACCAATTGCTTGAAATCAATAAAAGCGCTGGCAATTAAACTCAAAATTAGAATAGCAAAGGCATAGATTGTGCCCAGTATCAACAAATTCTTTTTAGTGATTGGATCAGTTCCTCTGAAACCCGCAAGGTAGACAGTGGGCATCACCCTTTCACCGCGAATAACCATTTGACAAGCTGTCATAAAGCCAACGGTGAGGGCTGGAGTTAAAAGTAATACCGCAAATACTCCAAACACCGGGATGAGGATCGTAAATTGAGCAATGAAGACATAAATAAACACCAGCATTAAAAATGCCAATGGATTTTTCTTAAAAAGCCAGAAGCCTTGTCTTACCCAAACGTAACCGTCGACGGAAGGTGCTTTATTTAGTTGCATATTTACCAGGGTGATGTGGAATGTCAGAGCTTACCTCACGGCGTGAGATCAGAATTCTCTCAAAATGAGTAGGGTCATGCGGTGTCAGCATTTTTGCCTCTCGCGGAAGATGATAGTCCCAAAGGCGAGACACCCAAAAGCGCAGCGCAGCTGCACGCAACATCATGTTCCAAGCATTAATTTCAGCAGGTTCAAAAGATCTGATGGCTTGATACTTCTCAAGCATGCCTGTGTATCTTGCTTGATCAATTTCACCAGTGGCTAAATCGATACACCAGTCATTGATGGTGACTGCTAAATCAAATAACCATTTATCGTTACCGGCGAAATAAAAATCAAAAAAACCACCGAGTTCATCTTTTCTGGATGTTCCATCAAACAACACATTATCTCGAAATAAATCGCAGTGACTTGGTCCTGAAGGCAGAGATTTATATTCGGCACTGCTAAAAAAATCTATTTGTGCAGCAAGCTCCGATTGAATCAGTTGATTTTGAGTTGGATTCAGATGAGGAGTGACCAAGGGCACGGTGTTTTTCCACCACTCAATGCTACGCAGATTGGCCTGTGATGATTGGAAGTCAAGACCTGCCAAATGCATTTTGGCTAAAGCATCACCGACTAATTCGCAATGATGCACCGAAGGATTTAAAAATGATTTTCCAGAAAGCTTTGAAACGATGGTCGCAGGCTTGCCATTTAAATCACCGACGATTTGATGTGCCTTATTTCTGATGGGAGCTGGAACCTTGATGTCTTTTTTAGACAGATGTTCCATTAACTCTAAATAGTAGGGTAATTGCTCTTTTGACAAGCGCTCAAACAAAGTCAAAACAAATTCTTTTTGAACGCCATCAATTTGAGTGGTCAAGAAAAAATTAGAATTCTCGATGCCGCTACTGATACCTTTTATTTCTAAAGCAGTCCCTACATGGTAGTTCTGTTGTAACCAAGCATTGACCTCATCGAGAGTGACTGATGTAAAGACCGCCATAAATATTAAAAGGGCATTCGAATCGTTGGCACACGATTAACGTTTTGATCTCTGATTTTGGGTGATGCTGCATCATCAGGAGTGCTCAGTTCGTAGCGCGTTCCCATGGAGCTCTCAACAATGATTTCCGTTGCTTTACCACCCTCTTTGTATTCCTTGATGGTTGTCCCATCCGCCTCTTGATGCTGAAAAGAAGGCTTTTTTTCAGCCGATTTGCCAGTTTCAGCATTATTTTTGATTTTTGGAGCGATGGGCTGCTGATTGATTCTTTGCAATTCCTCCGCACTCAAACCCTGCGAGCTCTGCGCCATAAGTCCTTGAGATAAAAGGAATAATGTGGTGATAAGGCCACTTAAAACAAGCTTGAAAGACGTGTTTTTTGAGGTGTTCATTTGAGAAAAAGTCGAAGTCATCATGCATCAATTGTACGATTGTGGGATGTCTACACATCGCCTTTTGCTAGTTGACGGTTCTAGCTACCTTTACCGTGCCTTTCATGCCATGCCAGATTTGCGCAATGCGCAAGGTTTTCCGACCGGCGCGATTCAAGGCATGGTCAATATGATGAGGCGCGCAAGAATAGAGTTAGACGCAGACCACATCGCTTGTGTATTCGATGCTAAAGGAAAAACATTCCGCGACGAGATGTACTCAGAGTACAAAGCCAATCGTTCATCCATGCCAGAAGATTTGGTTTTGCAGATTGAAGCAATTCATCAGGTGGTGCGCGCCATGGGTTGGCCTGTGTTGGTTGTGCCAGGCATCGAAGCCGACGACGTGATCGGAACTTTGGCCAAGCAAGCCAAGGCAGCCGATTGGAATGTTCTTATTTCTACAGGCGATAAAGATTTAGCTCAATTGGTTGAGCCAGGCATTAGCTTGATCAACACTATGACAGAAGAGCGTTTAGATAGTGCTGGCGTTTTAAATAAATTTGGCGTCCCACCTGAAAGAATTGTGGACTACCTATCCATCATGGGCGATAGTGTTGACAACGTTCCAGGGGTGCCTAAGGCAGGACCCAAAACCGCAGTCAAGTGGTTGAATGAATTTGGCACCTTGGATGAGTTGATGAAGCGCTCTGCTGAGATCAAAGGAGTTGTTGGCGAGAATTTACGTGCCAGTCTCGATTGGTTGCCAAAAGCAAGGGAATTAGTCACGGTCAAAATTGACTGTGATCTAAAAGAGCATTTGATTGGTTTGCATGAGTTACATGCAAAGTCAGAAGATAAGGAAACGCTCAGAGAGTTGTTCACGCAGTTTGGATTTAAATCTTTGTTGAGAGATTTGGATCGTGGATCTAATTCAGGTTCATCGGTTCAAGCACCGGCTCAATCAAGATTAGAAGTAGGGGTAGATGTATCAGGATTAGCAACAAAAACAACTGATGCAAAAGAATTATCAGGCGGTGACCTGCTAGGCTTTGTGGCTCTGCTGCCCACCGAAAAAATCGAGCGTCATTATTCGTGCGTGACCACCGAGGCTGAATTAGAGCGTTGGTTAAAGAAAATCAATTCAGCTAACCTGACTTGTGTTGATACCGAAACAACGGGCCTTGATGCATTAAGAGTTGATCTCGTGGGCATTTCCTTGGCTGTTTCACCTGGCGAAGCTTGTTACATTCCTTTGGCGCACAGCACCAATGAAGATCAATTGGATAAAAAATCAGTGCTTGAAAAACTCAGGCCATGGTTAGAGAGTCATGAACATGCCAAGCTTGGTCAAAACCTTAAATATGATATTCATATTTTTGATGGTTGTGGCATCAAACTGGGAGGTATTCAGCACGACACGTTATTGCAATCTTATGTTTTAGAGTCTCACAGAAGTCATGACATGGACAGCTTAGCCATGCGTCATTTGGGCGAGAAAACCATTGCTTATGCAGAGGTTTGCGGCAAAGGTGTACATCAAATCACCTTTGATCAAGTGAATCTTGAAACTGCCACGCAATATGCCGCCGAAGATGCTGATATCACCCTAAGACTTCATCACGCCATGTATCCAGCCATCGAGGCCGATGAAAAATTACTGCACATTTATCGCCATATTGAAATGCCTGCCATGCTGGCGCTTGCTGTGATGGAGCGCAACGGTATTTTGATTGACAGCGTCAAATTAGCTGCTCAAGGGCAAATCGTTGGACAGCGTTTACTTGAATTAGAAAAACAAATTCATGAATTAGCTGGTCAGCCCTTCAACATTCAGTCGCCCAAGCAAATCGCAGAAATATTATTTGGCAAACTTGAATTACCCGTCGTTAAAAAAACACCTTCTGGTGCACCATCCACGGATGAAGAGGTGTTGCAAAAGTTGGCGGAAAACTATCCCTTGCCTGCCAGAATTTTGGACTACAGAAGCTTGGCCAAGTTGCAATCAACTTATATCGAAAAATTACCAAGAATGGTCAATCCTAAAACTGGCAGAGTTCACACGAACTACTCTCAGGCGGTTGCTGTGACTGGGCGCTTGGCTTCGAGTGATCCAAATTTGCAAAATATTCCAGTGCGAACAGAAGAGGGTAGAAAGATTCGTGAAGCGTTTATTCCCAAACCAGGATCAGTCATGGTTTCAGCAGATTATTCTCAAATTGAATTGCGCATCATGGCTCACATTGCCGAAGACGAGAGCTTATTAAAAGCTTTTGCAGCAGGTGAAGATATTCATAAAGCTACAGCCGCTGAAATGTTCCATATTGCGCTTGACCAAGTTAGTTCTGAGCAAAGACGTTATGCCAAGGTGATTAATTTTGGTTTGATCTATGGCATGAGTGCTTTTGGTTTGGCGGGTAATCTGGGTATCGAACGCTCAGCTGCACAGCAATACATTGATACTTATTTTGCAAGGTATCCAGGCGTGGCTGATTACATGGCCAGCACCAGGGTTCGTGCGAAGGAGATGGGTTATGTGGAGACTGTTTTTGGGCGGCGCTTATGGTTGCCTGAAATTAGAAGCGCGAATGGTATGCGTCGTCAGGGCGCAGAAAGGGCGGCTATTAATGCTCCAATGCAAGGAACTGCCGCAGATTTAATTAAGTTGGCAATGATTGCGGTTCAGGATTGGATAGAGCAAAATCACATGCAAACGCGCATGCTTTTACAAGTCCATGATGAATTGGTGCTTGAGGTGCCTGAGTCTGAGCTTGAGTTGGTGAAAGAAAACTTACCAAAACTGATGACAGGCGTTGCATTATTGAAGGTGCCGTTATTGGTTGAGGTTGGGGTTGGTTCAAATTGGGAAGAAGCCCATTAATAAAATAATGGCAAAAAACAATGACTAAAAGGAGAATGCTGTGGATAAGAATTTAATCAAAGAAGCAGAGTCACTATTCAATAGCACTGGCACGGATCGCCGCAGTTTTTTAAAGACTGGCGCTGTTGCAACTGTTGGCTTGGGGTATGTTGCCGCTGCTGAACCAGTTTTAGCACAGGCCATTCAAACAAACTTTGATGGTATTGATGCACAAGAGGTGACGTTTTCTTCCAAGGGATTTGATATTCCTGCCTATGTAGCTAGGCCAAAGAAGGCACCTAAAAATGGTTTGCCTGTGGTTTTTGTGGTCAGTGAAATTTTTGGCGTTCACGAATACATTGCTGATGTGGCAAGAAGATTTGCCAAGATGGGTTATTTAGCGATTGCTCCAGAATTCTTTGTAAGAGCAGGCGATCCTAATACCATGGGCACCATGGCAGAAATCTTGAAAGAGATTGTTGGCAAGACGCCTGATGAGCAAGTGATATCTGATGTACAAGCTGGCATTGATTGGGCTGGCAAAAATGGTGGTGACGTTAAGCGTGTTGGCATCACTGGTTTTTGTTGGGGCGGTCGCATCACATGGTTAGCCTGTGCACAAATTCCGCAACTACGTGCCGGTGTGGCTTGGTATGGTCGAGTGATTGGAGATAAAACCTCGAATAACCCATCGCACCCAGTAGACCTAGCAGCACAAATGAAAGCGCCTGTGCTTGGTTTGTATGGTGGCGCAGACACAGGTATTTCTTTAGAGAGCGTTGATCAAATGAAACTGGCCTTGGCAGCAGCCAAAACCAATAAAGCTGCGCAAACATCTCGTTTCGAAATTTACCCAGACGCACCGCATGCTTTCCATGCTGACTACCGCGCCACTTATCGTGAAGGGCCAGCAAAAGATGGTTGGGATAAGTGCTTAGCTTGGTTTAAGCAACAAGGGGTTGTATGACATTGTTTTGGATCATCCTGGCCACCACGGTGGCTGGGGTGTTGAGTATCGCGGCTGCAGCCAGCTTGTCTTTGACTGTTTTATCAAGAATGGTCAACAAGATGGTAAGTCTATCGGTTGGTGTTTTATTGGCGACCGCTTTATTACATTCTCTACCGGAAGCTTTTACGACTCCTGGTGCTGATGTTTCTTCTTTGTTTATTGCCTTGCTCGCAGGATTATTGGGCTTCTTTATTTTGGAGAAGGCTGCACTGTTAAGACACAGCCATCATCACGAGCACGATGGGCATGGTCACCATCATGGTCATGACGCTGAGTCTGCTGGTAAAAGTGGTTGGGTTATTTTATTGGGCGACGGCCTGCACAATTTCGCCGATGGCATTTTGATTGCGGCGGCATTTTTAGTGGATCCACAAATTGGGATTTTGACTGCGGTTGCTATTGCCTTGCATGAAATACCGCAAGAGGTTGGCGACTTCATTATTTTATTGAATGCCGGTTTTAGCAAAGCAAAAGCTTTACTCTACAACTTCATTTCTAGCATGATGGCGGGTATTGGCGGCGTGCTTGGGTATTTCTTTTTAGACAGTGCACAAGCCTTGATTCCATATGTCATCGTCTTAGCTTCCAGTAGTTTCATTTATATTGCTGTAAGTGATTTGATGCCACAGATGCACAGACGACCAAAGCTCAAAGAATCACTCGAGCAAATCTTTTTGATTATTCTTGGTGTAGCTTTGGTCTTAGTTGTTTCGGAGCTCAGCCATTTAGGCCATAGTCATTAAGACTGCCGCTCTAAATAATTAATTACTTCTCAATGGGGCGGGCAGGATCTGCGCACCACTCGCTCCAACTACCTGGGTAAATCATTGATGAGTTCATACCGGCCAATTCCATTGCAAACATATTGTGGCAAGCGGTAATACCAGAGCCACATTGGTGAATGATTGATTCGCTCGGCGTTTCACCAAGCAAATCCTTGAACTCTTTTGCTAAGACATCAGCCGATTTAAATTGGCCGTTAACCTCCAAGTTATTTTTAAAGAAACGGTTGATTGCACCAGGTATATGTCCGCCAACAGGATCGAGCGTTTCATTCTCACCACGAAAACGATCAGCTGAGCGTGCATCTAGAATCATGAATTTTTTACTTGATAGGTTCTTAAGAAGATCGGAAGCCAATAGGGCATCCTTGTATCCGACGGCGCCAGTCATCCTCGACGCAGCGGTAGGAGTATTCGGCCTCTGGTTGTCTGTTTTTTCGCTTGTAAAGCCAGCAGCTAACCAGGCGGCATAACCGCCATTCAGTAAGCGAACATTGCTATAACCTGTGGCTCTTAACATCCACCACATTCTCACGGCGTACATGCAAGATTGATTGTCGTAAATGACTGCGGTGATATCTTTTGTGATGCCCAGACTAGCGCATGTTTTGACCCATTGCTCAATGATTGGCAATGGGTGTCTGCCATTCTGACCGTTTTTCTCGGAGGCTAAATCATGATCAACATCAACATAGATCGCAGATGGAATGTGTCCATCCGAATATGACTCATAGCCAGCTTTAGGATTCGTTAGGTCAGAGCGGCAATCAAATAATAAAAATTCTTTACCTGACTCCAAATCTTTCTTTAACTCGGCAGCTTCAATCAATAACATGATGAATCCTTTACTTGTATGACATTACTTTTCTGTACCACTCGTGGAAGTGTTGCATGCCGTCTTCCATAGGGCTTTGGTACGGTCCTACTTCATTAATGCCGCGATCAAGCAGGGCTTTTCTTCCTTGATCCATGCGTTCTGCAATTTCATCATCTTCGATGCATGTTTCCATGTAAGCAGCTCTTTCTGCTTCAATAAACTCACGCTCAAATAAGGCGAGCTCTTCTGGGTAATAAAATTCAACAATGTTTCTGGTTTTGTTTGCGCCCATGGGTTGAAGGGTTGAGACGCACAAAACTCCTGGATACCACTCCACCATGAAGTTTGGATAGTAAGTTAACCAAACAGCGCCATGTTTGGGCATTTTTTCTGGGTGAGCTTTTAAAACTGCCTCGTGCCAACGTTGGTAGGTTGGTGAGCCAGCGTGCTTCAATTGATTTTTAATACCAACAGTCTGTACGCTGAACCAGTCACCAAATTGCCAAGATAAATCTTCGCAAGAGACAAATTTACCCAAGCCAGGATGGAACGGCTCAACGTGATAGTCCTCTAGGTAGACTTCAATGAATGTTTTCCAGTTGTAATTGCATTCATGGACTTCGACGTGATCCAACATGTATCCAGAAAAATCCAAATCTTTTGAGATGCCCATGTTCACTAAATCAGTGTGAACATCTCTTGGGCCTTCAAATAAAAGTCCTTGCCAATTTTGTAGAGGACTCTTTCCTAAATTAAGGCAAGGTTGATCATCAAAGTGTGGCGCGCCCGATAGAGTGCCATCTGTTTTGTAGGTCCAGCGGTGTAAGGGGCAAACGATGTGGTCAACGTGACCTCGTCCGTTGAGCATGATGGCTTGACGGTGGCGACACACATTGGAAAGCAGTTCAAGTCCTTGGTCATTGCGAATCAAGACGCGACCTTCATTCTCAGCGCTTAAAGTTTGATAGTTACCAATTTCTGGGACCATGAGCTCGTGACCGACGTAACCGGGCCCCTGCTTAAAAAGCAGGTCGATTTCTCGTTGATACAGTTCGGCATCAAAATAAGCCGATACTGGCAGTTGTAGCTTTGACTGCGCAAGATGCTGCGCGCTAGCTAGATTAGTCATTCTTCCCACCCCCGAAAAAAGTCAGCCGAAGCTAAGCGGAATAACCAATCCAACCATCGACGGGTCGATATTGGATAGGGAAAAAGATTATAACCGTCCCTAAAGCCTTAAAATCGGTCAGTGAATTGTTTTTTATCAAATAAAAAGGATTTTTATGCCTAAAAAGACTGGCGCTGAAGCAGCTTCTGCTTCTTCCACTTCTTTGAGTGCTGACCTTCGTTATGAGGACGCGGTAGCTGAGCTCGAAGGTTTGATCGCGACCATGGAATCGGGCAAGTTAAGCCTTGAAGATACCTTGACTGCCTATAAACGCGGCGCTGAATTGTTAAAGCATTGCCAACATGTTTTAGAGCAAGTTGAGCAACAAGTGAAGATAGTTCAGGGCTAAGGGACAAGGGTTAAGGAATAGTTTGAATCTGAGTGAGCCAACTTCATTATGGTTGCAACGTTCAACTGAGCGTGTGGATCAGGCCATCCTGAAATATTTTGATGATCAGGTATCGGCTACATCAGGCTTGAAGACTGCCATGCACTATGCGGCTACAGGGGGCGGCAAAAGAGTTCGTCCTTTGCTGATATACGCAACAGCAAGTCTTGCGGATAAAGAGTTGGATCA
>CAXNHG010000002.1:0-17679 GCA_964202085.1 Polynucleobacter sp.
AGCGCTTGATCGTGACTTTGAGGGCGCCATGCGCCCTCTTTTACTTCTAAAGCTTTATAACCAAGACCAACTGTTTGGATAGAGCGATTATTTTTCTTAAATTCAGCAATTGTTCGATCATAGTAGCCGCCACCATAGCCAATTCGCCAAAATTGATCATTTTGCATTGACCATCCAAGACAGGGAATGATGAGCAAATCCGGCTCAATTTTGGAGCTGAATGAGTCAAGTAAGGGCTCATTGATGTTCTGCGGTCCCTTGACCAGGGTGGTGTCTTGATTCCACTCCCCAAAGATCAGGGGCTTGTTGATCTGCACAATGGGAAGAGCTAATTTTTTCTTGGGGTTTTTGGCGCACCAATCGAGCGCTAGAGGGCGCAGGTCAAATTCGCCTTTGATCGGCCAATAAATGCCCACACAAGTGGCGCTGGTTTGATTTAAAAATTGAGATAGTTTGATTTCAAGTTCTTCGCGAAGAGTCAGATCTTGATGAAGATCGAGTCTCTTGGCCAGTAATTCTTGTCTTAAATGGTTTAAAGTTTTCACAAGCTATTCAAAAGTAGAAAAAATAAGGCATGATTAGGGATATGCTACAACGAAAAACCACAAAATTGATAAATAAACAATTACTGCTTAGCTTGGCGGTCATCGCACTTGCATCAACTTCTGTAGGGCACGCCCACGCTCAAAAGAATCAAGCCTCGGCCAATAAAAAATCATCAGATATCAGTTTAACGTCTGATGACAAAATATTTCTTGAGTTAAGAGAAGCCTCGAAAAATAATGATGCATCTAAAGCCAAAGATTTGGGTCAGAAGTTATCAAAGTACGACATCGCTGATTACGTTGCATATTTCCAAATCAAACCTCGCCTGTTTGACAAGGGTGGAGCTCCAAGAGCTGAAACAATGGCTGATGATGCGGTTGATCATTTCTTAAAAAAATATGCAGGTACTGCTTTGGCGGATAGACTCAGAAATGATTGGCTTTTAGTTTTAGGTAAGCGCAAAGATTGGTCTAATTTTGATCGAGAGTATCTGCAATTCGTTTTAGATGACGACACGCAAGTGAAATGCTATGCGCTTCAATCAAGATTTGCTAAAGGCGAGTCAGTGGGCGTGTTGGCCTCGGAAGTAAAAAATATCTTGTTAGACCCTTTACATTTTGGCGATGCCTGTCCAGACCTTGTCAACTCGATCTACAGGGCAAGTGGATTTTCAAAATATGAAGTTGCCACATTTTCACGAATGGCTGTAGAAAACAATTTTGAAACACTGGCCAATCGATTCGATGTGCCTGACCCGGTGGCAGACATTGTTAGAAGTGCCAGAAAATCACCAGAAGCAGCTTTTCGAGATTTTGATAAAAAGGTATGGCGTACAAGCAAAGAGAACACTGTGGCTGCATGGGGAAGCATTGGTCAATATTTGGCAAAGAAGTTAGACCCTAATGGGTTGAAGGCATTCAAGTTACAACATGAGTTGGGCCATCATCATTTGCTGACACCAGAAACTCAAGAGTGGAAGGTTAGGGCTGCATTACGAGAAGGTGATTGGCGGATCGTCAAAGAGACCATTGATCATATGGCGCCGTCAGTCAAGAATCGCGATCCAGCTTGGACGTACTGGCATGCCAGAGCGCAAAAAGAATTAGGCGATGAGTCGTTGGCAAAAGAGGGTTTGCAAGCTTTGGTTGATCAGTACCATTTTTATGGACAGTTAGCCAGAGAAGATTTGGGTATGAAAATTTATGTTCCTAAGCGAGTGGCAGCTGAAGAACCCTTGGTTAAGCAGGTGTCATCCAATAAATCCTTTGTAAGAGCTGTGCGCTTTTATGACATGGGCCTGCGTTTTGAAGGTAATAGGGAGTGGAATTGGGAGTTGCGTGGCCTAAGTGATAAGCAATTAATTGCTGTTGCTGAGCACGCAAAACGAATTGGTTTATTTGATCGTGCAGTTAACACTGCTGATCGAACAAAACTAGAGCATGACTTTAGTTTGCGTTACCCCACCCCATTCAAAGAATCTCTTGCTCCAATTGCAGGATCTATTGGCTTAGATACTAACTGGGCTTACGGCTTGATTCGCCAGGAATCTCGCTTCATCATGAACGCACGCTCACATGTTGGGGCTTCTGGTTTGATGCAAGTGATGCCAGCAACAGCAAAGTATGTGGCAAAAAAAATAGGAATGAACAGCTTTAAACCATCTCAACTAGATGACATGAAAATTAATTTAACCTTGGGCAGCAATTATTTAAATATGGTCTTGCAAGATTTGGATGGTTCATGGGCTTTGGCTTCTGCTGCCTATAACGCTGGCCCTGGAAGACCCAAAATGTGGCGTGAGAAATTACCTCAAACTGTAGAGGGCGCAATTTTTGCAGAAACAATTCCCTTTAATGAGACCAGGGGATACGTAAAAAATGTGTTAGCGAATGCCAGTTATTACGCCGCCATGTCGAGTAATAAAACACCATCTCTCAAGCAAAATCTTGGGGTGGTATCACCTAAAGCATCTGTATTGTCGGAATTGCCATGATGAATGAAGTAAACATATTATTAATTGGTGGTAGCGGGTTTATTGGGCAAAAAATAGCCAGTGGATTAAGCGCGCTTGGACACACGGTTTTATTGCCAACGCGCAAAGCTTCCTACGCAAAAGAGTTGTGGGTTTTGCCTCAACTTCAAGTGATTGAGACCAATATTCATGATCCATCCGTTCTGGCTAATTTGTGCCAACGTCTAGGACCTCACGGCGTAGTGATTAACTTGGTTGGTGTTTTGCATGATAAAACAGGTTCACCCTATGGCCCAGGTTTTTTAAAAAACCATGTTGAGCTAACTAAAAAAATCATTGCTGCAATGAGTGCGGCAAATTTAAAACGATATATTCACATGAGCGCTTTGGGCGCCAATAGTTCTGGTGCATCGATGTATCAGCGCAGCAAGGGTGATGCAGAAAATTTGGTGAAGTGCAGTGATTTGGATTGGACAATTTTTAGGCCATCGGTGGTATTTGGTGAAAAAGATAAATTCATTAATCTTTTTGTATCTTTACAAAAGTTCACACCGGTTTTACCTTTGGGCGGTGCAGGCGTTAAATTTCAGCCAGTGCATGTCTCGGATGTTGCACAAGCATTTATTAAGTCAATTTCAATGCCAGAAACGATTGGCAGAGTATTTGATTTGGCTGGACCTCGGGTGCACACCTTGGCTGAATTGGTTAAATTTGCTGGGGTGGTGGGCGGTAGAAAAAGTATTGTTATTCCGCTACCAAAACTATTGGCATACTTGCAGGCAGGTTTGTTAGAAATGATGCCAGGACCCACTTTGATGTCACGAGATAATTTAGCTTCGATGAGCGAAGACAATGTATTGCCAGCGGGTGCGGAAAATGCTTTGAAGAAAGTATTTGCCATCAATCCACAAGCATTGGATGTGTTAATCAAGTGAAGATTTATGTTGTTGGTGGCGCCATCAGAGATCAGTTGCTGGGATTGCCCATAAAGGACCTTGATTACGTTGTTGTTGGAGCGACCCCTGATCAAATGCTAGCGCAGGGATATACCCCTGTTGGGCAAGACTTCCCAGTGTTTTTACATCCCGTCACACATGCAGAATATGCCTTGGCCAGAACCGAGCGAAAGGTGGCCCCCGGTTATAAAGGCTTTATATTCCACGCTGATCAAGATGTGACATTAGAGCAAGATTTGGCCAGACGTGATTTGACCATCAATGCAATGGCTAGGGAGGCTGATGCAAATGGTCAGCCGGCGGGTGATGTGATTGATCCATATGGTGGCCAACAAGATATCAACAATAAATTATTCAGACATATTGGGCCAGCATTCAGTGAGGATCCTGTGCGTTTGTTGCGCATCGCAAGATTTGCTGCGCGTTTTTCTGATTTTTCAATTGAGCCCACCACACTCACCTTGCTAAAGAAAATCCATTCTAGTGGCGAGTTAAATGCTTTGGTTAAAGAAAGAGTTTGGCAAGAAATTTCTAGGGGCTTGATGTCTGAGAGGCCATCTAGGATGCTAGAGGTATTGATTGAGATAGGAGTCTTTGAGTTATTTTTCCCAAAATTAAATTCAAAAGATGCTAGCTTACTCAGCAACGTTGATTTGGCATCCATACATCAATTTAATTTGTCGCAGCGCTGCGCTGCACTGTGTTCAAGCTTGAGCGTTGAAGACATCAATGCTTGGTCGTCGTTGTGGGGCGTTCCTGTGGAGTGTCGTGATTACACCGTTTTGGCAAGAGAATTGCAGGGCGGACTGAGTTCGCCAACACTTGAGCCTAGAAATTTATTAGAACTATTAAACCGCACAGATGTTTGGAGAAAGCCCGAACGCTTTGATGAGCTCATCAAAGTAGCCGCTTTATTAAAGCTCCCTACAGAGCAGTTAACCAAGTCATATGACTTGGCAAAAAAAGTAGATATTGCAAAAATTGTTCAAGAGGTTGGCGAGCAAGGCTCATCAACGGGAGCGAAGATCAAACAATTGATTGAAGATAGAAGGTTGTCTGCAATTAAAGAGAATTAAACAAAGTCAAAGAGATCTAGGCCTTGATCTGAACCCAGGTAAATCACCTTCTTCGAACGGAAGACCTTTGCCAAAACACATCACTTTGAAAAGTTCGCCCATTTCTGCTTCTGATAATAATTTTTGAATAGCATTCGAATGGGGCATGAATTCAACACTGTTCGACGGATCAACTTTTTCCATGAGCAAGGATCCTATGCCTGCATCTAATAAATAAGAGGCTTGGCTTGTGTAACCAAGAATTGATAGGCCAGAATTAATGCCAGTCTTGGCGATACTTGTCCAATCAATGTGAGCAGTTAAGTCGCACAGCCCAGGACAAAAGAAGGGGTCTTGAATGGCATGATGTGCATAATGACCCATGACGGTCCCTTGGTTGCGCTGCACATGATAGTACTCATGCTCAGGAAATCCGTAATCAATCGTTAACACCATCCCCATGTCCAGAATTTCGGAGATGCTGTTCATCCAAGCCTTAGCATTCACATTGACTTCAGTGGTGTAACCATTTTCGAATGATTGTTGGTTCAAGCATTCGGGAAGTATTGCTTGAGGGACCCCTTTGCCAAGACAGTGCCTAAAACTAATGGCATCCTCAGTAGATTCTTTGGCCAAAGTAACATCTTTAAATACCCACCCCTGATTTTGGTATGTAATTAATTCAATGGGCATGGCATCCAAGACTTCGTTGGCAAGGATGATGCCTGTGAAGTTTTTTGGTAATTGATTGATCCAGGTGACCATGGGGAATGGTTGAGCAAGCCTAGATTGTTGGCGCTCAATTAAGTCGGCTGATAAATCAAGAATGCTGTAGCTACCAAGTTCAATATCTTGGCTTTGTAGTTCTGTCAAAATGGATTCAGCCAAGGCGCCGGTACCCGCCCCAAATTCAAGGATTTTGACCGGTAGATTCAAGTTTTGAAGATGTTTGATGATGGGCAGAAAGGTTTGAACGATGGTTGCGCCAAACAAAGGGCTGATTTCGGGGCCTGTTGTGAAATCCCCCTTGCTGCCAAACTTGTTTTTGCCGGCGGCGTAATACCCCAACCCTGGCGTATATAGGGCCATTTCCATATACTTGGCAAAAGAAATTTGCCCCTTTTGAGCCTGAATTTCTTTCTGAATTAAACGAGCCAGCGTTTGACTATGAGACGCTTCTTCAGTACTAGGGTTAATATCCATACCTCGCGAGTCTACAACTCTTACAAGTGGTGCTGTAAAAAATATGAAAAACCCAAAAATTGCCTTAGTAACTGGAGCCGCCAAGCGCGTTGGGCGCGCTATTGCGATTGGCCTAGCCAAGGATGGCTGGGATGTTGCAATTCATTATGGCAACTCCAAAGATGCTGCCGAGCAGACCGTCAAAGATATCTTGGCAACTGGGCGGCGAGGGGTTGCTTTGCAAGCCGACTTATCAGATGAATCTCAAGCAAGTCAGTTGATCGGCAGATGTTGTGATGCTTTGGGTTTGCCATCTTGCTTGGTGAACAACGCCTCCTTGTTCCAATATGATGTGGCATCAAGTTTTAGCTATGCCTCACTGGATCGCCACATGCTCACGAATGTGGCTGCCCCATTGATATTGTCGCGAGACCTCTACCGTCAGCACGCAAACCTAAGAACTGCTGATTCTCGCGGCCCCAGCGGAGTGGTGATCAATTTACTTGATCAGAAATTAGAAAATTTGAACCCAGACTTTTTGTCATATACCTTATCAAAGGCAGCATTAAACTCAGCAACAAATTTATTGGCGCAGTCATTTGCGCCAAATTTACGTGTTGTAGGTTTGGCTCCCGGAATTACCATGGCGTCAGGCAATCAATCTGAAGATGGCTTTGCTAAAGCCCACAGCATGACTCCTTTAGGGCAATCATCAACGCCGGATGATATTGCTAATGCAGTGATCTACTTGGCCAAGGCAAAAGCCATAACTGGTACAACTTTATATGTTGATGGTGGGCAGCATTTACTTTCGACTAATCGTGATGTGATGTTTTTGACGGAGTAATTTATGCAAGCCTTGTTATCCCACCCTCGCCTGATGGACTGCCGCAGATTGTTTTTGAGCAATTACGAGGTCTATATCAACATTGGGGTTCATGATTTTGAAAAACGCGGGGAGCAACGCGTTTTAATCAATGTTGATTTATTTGTCCCTTTGGTTGAAAACACCCCGTCAAAAGATAGGCTTGATGAAGTGGTGGATTATGACTTCATGCGTCAAAGTATTTTAGAGAGAGTTTCTAGGGGGCACATACATCTTCAGGAGACTTTGTGTGATGACGTTGCAAAAATCATGTTGGCTCATCCAAATGTGAGAGCAGTCAAAGTTTCAACTGCCAAGCCAGATGTATACCCTGACTGTGAAGCGGTTGGGGTTGAAATTTTCCTGATTAAAGAATGAAAGATCCACGGAAATTAGCCTACGAAGAAAATAAGCTAGACAAAAAGCTTTGTCGTCTTGCTGGGCAGGCCATCGTTGATTACAACATGATCGAGGATGGTGACAAGGTCATGGTTTGCATGTCTGGCGGTAAGGACAGTTATGCCATGCTCGATATTTTGATGAAGTTGAAAGAGCGCGCACCTATCAATTTTGATTTGGTGGCTGTTAATCTTGATCAAAACCAACCGGGCTTCCCCAAAGAAACTTTACCTAGCTATTTTAAAAAATTAGGCGTGGCGTTTCATATTGAAAACCAGGATACCTATGGGATTGTAAAGCGAGTGATCCCTGAGGGTAAAACAACTTGCGGTCTTTGCTCTCGTTTAAGACGTGGTATTTTATACAGGGTGGCTGGCGAACTTGGAGCCACCAAGATTGCACTGGGCCATCATCGCGATGACATCATTGAAACTTTGCTGATGAATATGTTTCATAGCGGCAAGTTAAAGGGTATGCCACCCAAATTAAAGTCGGATGATGGCAAGCACATTGTAATTAGGCCGCTAGCTTATGTGCCAGAGAGTTATCTTGAAAGATATTCGGCGCAGATGGACTTCCCAATTATTCCATGCAACTTGTGTGGTAGCCAAGAGAATCTTCAACGAAACGCCATGAAAGCTTTGATCAAAGAGTGGGAAAAGAAATACCCAGGTCGCGTTGAAAGTTTATTCAGCTCTATCCAAAATGTGGTGCCTTCACATTTAATGGACGCCGCTCAATTTGATTTTAAAGATTTAAGTCAGGATGAAACTTCTAGCGATTTGGCAGAGCAGAACGCTTGGCAGCCAATACAGATGATTCCTTGATCAGTTCCTGAACATCTAAAGCCCAAGTTTCAACCCGCCCGCTGGCATACTTTCTTTGTTCATCATTCATGATCTGGGTGATGAATGAGCTCAACTGCACTCCAAGGGCAGCTCTTTTTTTGCCGAAGTCTTGCTGTTCTTTGGTCGTACCATATTCAAAGTTTTTAATGTAAATCGTCAGTAACTCTTCAGCCTGTTGCTGATTCAATTTATTTTGATTGATAGATTTAACAATCTTAATTAAATCATTTTGACGGCGAAGACGCTCTTGATAAACGATGTTCATATCAAGTGGATTATTTTTGATGTACTGTCTAATTTTTTCTTCTTGCTCTTTATTGATGCTACCAAATAGCCACTCGACTCGATCGATGACTTTATCTGCTCTTACTTTGTTTTGTTTTTCTATGCTTGGCGGTAGCCATTCTTTGGCGAATTTTTCATTCCCCTTTTGCATTCTTTTTTGCATTGTTTCAATTTGGTTACTTTGTAAAGTAACAAAAAGTTTTGCTGCATCCGGCGTGGTTTTTTTGGCAATCGCGTAAATGAGCTTTTTGAGATCGTCAGAAAATTGGTCGACCTCTTGCGTGGAGAGTGGGCGATTAAGCTGTCGACGTAATTGCTCAAGAGTTTTAGAAACATCGGTCAATTGTTCTGTGCGGTGCCACCAAAATTGTTGCTCTAAGAGTTCACGCGTGAGAAATTCTTGCTCTGCTGTTAAGCCAATGTGATCGTCAATCCACCAACGGAGGAGGGTGTCGCCTTGGTTATAAACAAGCCTCACCGCACTGCAGGCGGTGATCAGCAAAAAAAGGCAACAAATGGCCGTTATTTTGATTGTTTGGAGAGGTTTGGATAAGCTCATATAATTATTATTAATGAATATTGTCATATTAGCCGCTGGACAGGGAAAACGCATGCGGTCAACGCTGCCCAAGGTCCTTCATCCAATCGCTGGTCGACCCATGTTGGGGCACGTGCTCACCAGCGCCAAAGCCTTGGCGGGGGATCATGTAACCATTTTGGTTCTTGGTCATGGCGGTGAAGTTATTCAAGAATTCCTCTCAAAAGCAGCTTTTCAAGCCAAGATAGCCCTTCAGTCAGAGCAAAAAGGCACGGGCCATGCTGTTTTGCAGGCCTGCGATCAATTATCTGATGATCCGGTGACATTGATACTTTATGGTGATGTACCCTTAATACAAACTGAGACTCTTGGGCAGTTAGCGCAATTGGCAGAATCCGGTGGCCTTGGTTTGTTGACTCAAAACATGACAAATCCAACTGGTTACGGTCGAATCTTGCGCAATCAAGATGGCGATGTATCTGGCATTGTTGAAGAAAAGGATGCCAGCACAGAGATTCTTCAAATCACCGAAATTAATACTGGTTTTATGGCTTTGCCAACTGAAAAGTTAAAACATTGGTTAAAACAATTAAAACCAATTAATGCGCAAGGTGAGTATTACTTGACGGATGTGATTGCTTTGGCTGTTGCTGAAGGTGTTCCTGTTTATACAACTCAAGCTAGCAATGATTGGGAAACCGTGGGCGTTAACAGTCGGGCTCAACTTGCTGACTTAGAGAGAGTTTGGCAACGTGAATTGGCCAATCGTTTATTAGAAGCAGGGGTCACTTTATTAGATCCATCCCGCATAGATATTCGCGGCGAACTTCAATGCGGTACAGATGTCAAAATTGATATCGGTTGCGTCTTTGAGGGGAAAGTTGTTCTAGGCTCAGGCGTATCAGTCGGTCCGCATTGCGTGATCAAAGATGCGGTGATTGATGCCAATGCAAAAATTCAAGCGTTTAGCCACATTGATCAAGCAAAAGTTGGTGCAGGCAGTGTGATCGGACCTTACGCGAGGTTGCGCCCAGGCACAGTGCTTGCCGAAGAGGTTCATGTGGGCAATTTCGTTGAAATAAAAAATAGTGATGTGGGTGCAGGGAGCAAAGCCAATCATTTGGCCTATGTGGGCGACGCCACTATTGGTAAAAAAGTAAACATTGGTGCTGGCACCATCACTTGTAACTACGACGGCGTGAATAAGCACCGTACGATTATTGAAGACGACGCCTTCATTGGCTCAGATACTCAGCTAGTAGCTCCGGTAACGGTTGGAAAAGGCGCGACCCTGGGAGCTGGTACAACATTGACAAAAGATGCACCAGCCAATCAATTGACTGTCACGAGGGTGAAGCAAGTTTCATTGAATTGGCAAAGGCCAACAAAAAAATCAAAGTAAATACTTTTCATTAAGTATTTGTTAATAGGAAAAATCATGTGCGGGATCGTTGGTGCAGTTTCAAAAAAAAATGTGGTTAATGTTTTAGTCGAAGGTCTTCGACGACTTGAGTATCGGGGCTATGATTCCTGTGGTTTTGCTTTATTGATTGGTCAAGAGTTAGTGCGCGCACGCACCACTGAGAGGGTTGCAGACTTGGCTGATCAAGGTCGGTCGATGTCAGGCAACGTTGGCATTGCCCACACACGATGGGCCACGCACGGTAAACCGGATACCGTTAATGCCCACCCACATTTTTCTGGTGATTTGATTGGTTTAGTGCACAACGGCATCATTGAAAATTATGAAAGCTTGCGTGAAGAATTAAAAGCGGCAGGCTATGTGTTTGTATCTCAAACTGATACAGAAGTGATTGCACATTTGATTCATCAGACCTACATCAAAATGTCTGTGCGAAATTTGGCAAAAGCTGTGCGTACAGTTTTGCCAAAACTGCACGGCGCTTATGCAATTGCCGTGATCGCCAAAGATGCGCCCGGCTTATTGGTTGGGGCTAGAGTTGGTTCACCCCTGGTGGTGGCTTACGGGGCACAAGAAAACTTCTTGGCATCAGACGCTTTGGCTGTATCTGATCATGCAAACATGATGGCGTATTTAGAAGAAGGTGATATAGCTGTTTTAACAACAGACGAAATCATCATCACCGATGTGTCTGGAAAAGTCCAAGAGCGAACCAAAAAGCCAGTACCAACTCAAAGTGCTGAGGTTGATTTGGGGCCTTATCAACACTACATGCAAAAAGAAATTTTTGAGCAGCCAAGGGCTGTTGCTGATACTTTGGGCCATGCAAAGTTCGCGGACCCGACTTTGTTTGGCGCAAATCAAACAGATTGGAAAAATATTGACAGTGTTTTGATTTTGGCCTGCGGCACCAGTTTTTACGCAGCAAGCACCGCAAAGTATTGGATTGAAGATGTGGCAGGTATTGCCACTCAAGTTGAAATTGCAAGCGAGTACAGGTATCGCAAAACAGTGCTGAACCCACGTTCATTGGTTGTGGTCGTTTCTCAATCTGGTGAAACAGCTGATACGCTTGCCGCATTAAGACACGCTCAATCTTTGGGTCATCAAGAAACTCTTGCGGTTTGTAATGTGGCAACCAGTGCCATGGTTCGAGAAACAAAATATCAATTTCTAACGCATGCTGGAACAGAGATAGGTGTTGCTTCAACCAAAGCTTTCACTACTCAATTGGTGGGGTTGTATTTGTTGGCCTTGACTTTGGCAAAGAATAAAAACTGCTTAACCAGTGAGCAAGAGCACAACGCCTTCAATCGTCTGCGTCATTTACCGGCGGCGATTAATGCCGTACTTGCACTTGAGCCAAAAATCATTGCGTGGAGTGAGGTTTTTGCTCAATGCGAAAATGCTCTATTTTTAGGGCGGGGACTTCATTATCCAATCGCTCTTGAGGGCGCTCTTAAGCTAAAAGAGATTTCTTATATTCATGCTGAAGCCTATCCTGCTGGAGAATTGAAGCACGGACCATTGGCCTTGGTCACAGAGCAAATGCCCGTGGTCACGGTGGCACCTAATGACGCTTTGTTAGAGAAACTCAAATCGAATATGCAAGAAGTAAAAGCGCGTGGCGGTAAATTATTTGTCTTTGCAGACAGTGATACACAAATACGTGCTGAAGATGGCATCCATGTGATTCGAATGCCTGAGCACTATGGTGACTTATCACCAATTTTGCATGTCATCCCTCTTCAATTGCTGGCGTATCACACGGCATGCGCAAGAGGCACGGATGTTGATAAGCCGCGCAATCTTGCGAAATCGGTGACGGTGGAGTGAAGCCAATCATTGTTTTAGATACCAATATTCTTTTGGATATGTTGGTGTTTGATGATGATCGAGCCCATCCTTTGCGAGCGGCCCTTGATGCTAATCAGTTAGATGCGGTTGCCACTAATAAAACTTTTGCAGAATTCTTAAATGTCATTGGGCGAGAGCAATTTTCTTTAAATAAAGATCAGCAACAGCTCATCAGTGAGCAATGGAAAAAATGGGCAAGAATTGTCTCTGATGATGATCTTTGCCAGGCGCCATGGAAATGCAAAGATCGAGACGATCAAGTATTCATTAATTTGGCTTACAGTTTTAGACCATCTGCTTTGATCAGCAAAGATAAGCAGGTCTTAAAAATTGCCAAACGGGCCATCAAAGAAAAAGTCATAATTACATCTGATCATGAAATCTGCAAGTCCTTGTGAGGCCAAATACCATACATATCAAATGGTATTTAAGCCGTTATAGGCCCTAAATTAAAAGCTGTCAGCCACTAGAGCTAGGGTAAGTACTAGGCGGTAACACAATTACTTTTGATGCTTTTTCTTAATAATTCCTTACAATTACGATGTTGATTTGCTTCTTTTACGGCAACAACCATATAGGAGATATTTATGAAGAAAAGTATTCGTCATGCCATGTTGGCAATAGGTATTATCGCTGGCAGCCTTTCTGCTGGCGCGCATGCGGCATTCCCAGCTGACAAGCCAATCACTATGGTAGTTCCATTTGCTGCTGGTGGCCCAACTGATAAGGTTGCTCGTGAAATCGCTCTAGTAATGGGCAAGACTCTGAAGCAGACAATCGTCATTGATAACTCCCCGGGCGCTGGCGGAACTATTGCCGCTAAAAAGGTAATGAGCGCACCTAATGATGGTTATACCGTTTTGATTCATCATATTGGTATGTCAACAGCACCAGGCTTGTACAAAAACTTGGGCTACGATCCGATGACAGATTTTGAACACCTTGGAATGGTTGCAGATGTACCAATGATCATGGTTGCTAACAAAGATTTGCCTGCTAAAAACTTAACTGAATTATTGGCTTACATCAAAGCAAACGGAGCTAAAGTTAATTACGCAAACGCCGGCATTGGTTCAGCTTCACACCTATGTGGGTTGTTGTTCATGAGCACTATTCAGCAAGAAATGACAACAGTGCCATACAAAGGTACAGCGCCTGCTTTGACAGATTTGTTAGGTGGTCAAGTTCAGTTGATGTGTGATCAAACCACAAACTTGTCAGGTCAATTGAAGGCTGGCGCAGTGAAGTCTTACGGTGCAACAACAATGCAACGTGTTGCTGCATTTAAAGATATTCCAACATTTAATGAGCAAGGCTTGAAGAACTTTGAAGTGAACGTTTGGCACGGTGTTTATGCGCCAAAGGGAACTCCTAAGGATGTAACTGATAAGCTTGCTGCTGCCCTACAAGCAGGCATCAAGGATGCAAGCTATAGAGAAAAAATGGCTGACTTAGGCGCAAACATTCCTAATGCAAAGAACTCTAGCCCTGCGGGCCACAAAGCTCACTTGAAAGCTCAGATTGATTTGTGGACACCAATCATCAGGAAGGCTGGCGTTTACGCTGATTAATTATTTAATTTAATTAAATAATTGCAATAAAAGTTTGGCCCCATCTACCATTGGTAGGTGGGGCCAAATTGTTTAAGGTTGGTATTTATTTAGTTTTTAAGTTTGAGCGCTCTTCAAGGAGCTGCCAAATAGATTCCTTTTCTTCTTGATCAAGACTTGACCATAATGCAATTTCATCCAGTGTTCGATGACAGCCCAGGCAGTAATGATCTCCATCATCCATGGTGCACAAATTGATACAAGGCGACTCAGGACGCTTAACAGTTTCTGGATTATTCACTTTTAGGATAATTTTTTTCTAGGATGGTTTGGTAGCGGGCATTTAACTCATTGCCATTTTTGATGCTGATACCAAGATCTCGTACTCGCCCATCTTTTAAATCATAGATCCAGCCATGCACCGTGACTTCCTGATTTTTGGCCCAGGCATCTTGAACGCTGGTAGTTTGACAAACATTCATTACTTGCTCAATAACATTCAATTCGCACAACTTATCAAATTGATCTGACTCCCTCAAGACTTGCCCTAAATATTTTCCGTGCTTATCTTGAACATCTTGAACATGCCTGATCCAATTATCAGCCAGGCCAATTCTAGTTTTTGTTTGAGCAGCTTTTACACCTGAACAACCGTAATGACCAACCACAATGATGTGTTTGACCTTGATTTGATCAACGGCAAACTGAATGACTGAAAGTGCATTGAGATCAGTGTGAACCACCACGTTGGCAATATTGCGATGAACGAACACTTCGCCCGGCGCAAGCCCCGTGATTTGGTTGGCAGGAACCCGAGAGTCTGAGCAGCCAATCCACAAATATTCAGGTGCCTGTTGGTGGACAAGTCTGCTAAAGTAATCAGGATCGCTTTTGGTAACAGAGTCAACCCACTCTTTATTGTTCTCAAGAAGTTTGCTAAGAATATAAGGATTATTAGATGTGATCATGAGCTTCATTTTCAGTATTAATTGAACATCATGATGTGACACAGATGTTGATAAATGAATATTACAGGTAGTTAATGAGTGCGCTGTAAAAATCCTATAAATTGTATGTAAAAAATTATTTACCCGTTTGATGATCATGTGCCTAAGGCTGGTGAAGCCCAACCAATGCCAGTGTTTTTGATACAGAGCCAGATGCAGATCGATTGAGTCTTTATTTGGACTCAGTTACTTCTTTAAAGCAATTCCCAGAGGATGTTTTGATTTTGCCGTTTCATAGAAAACCTTTTAAAGGACTTCAAGTGCGAATTGAGCAATTGCACGCTCATCATCGTGACTGTTTGACTAAAACTTTGTCAGCCTGTAAGGGTAGCCCTCAAAGCACCAGGAATTTGGTCCCGGTTTTATTCAAGCGGGATTTAGATTTGCACCAGTCGACCTTTGCAATGGGCGAGGCCATCGCTCCCCTTAATCACCATTGGCGCGACGGGTGCTTGAGGCGCGAGGTTTGTTCTGACGAGGTTTTGAGGTTTTCTTGCCTGTAAAATTACCTGAAGCCATTTCAGTAGCCATGTCAGAGGCAGCTTGATTGGCTTGGCTGGCAGCCTTTTGGGCAGCCTTGGTAGCTTCAGCCAATGCTTCTGGGGTCATTGCAGCACTAAAGCTCTTTAAGGCCGCCAAAGTGGCTCTTTGAACTTCCAGCCCTTGAATGGTGCTACGCAAGACACTCATATTGAGTTGTAACCAGTTTTCAACACTTTTTAAGTCCTGAATGCGCTTATCTAGCTCTTCAATATCCAAGGTTGGCATGCCTGCACCGCCCCCAATACCAGCGCCAAAGCCTGACATATTCCCCGGGGTGGGCGAATTACCCCACATGGTTTTAAACATTTCTAGGCTTTGATTGAAATCGGGCATGGCTCCGAGCATTTTGACCCCCAAATAAAAAAGTTAATGTAATCAGATAAATATACGTAATACCGATAAAATATAGGTTTAATCAATTTGTCGCAATCATTTGTGACCAAATAAGAGTTTTACTTATGCCTTATACCCGCGGCGCAAATTTGCCCCAATTATTAAAAGACCGTATTTTGGTCTTAGATGGTGCCATGGGTACCATGATTCAACAACGCAAATTAAATGAGCAGCAATACCGTGGTTTGCCGGAGTCAACTCGTTTCGAAAATCATTCGATTGATTTAAAAGGTAATAACGAGTTACTAAACCTCACACACCCTGAAATCATTTTAGATATTCATCGTCAATATTTAGCTGCTGGCGCAGATTTGATTGAAACAAATACATTTGGCGCAACAACCATTGCCCAAGATGATTACAGGATGCCTGAGTTAGCCAGAGAGATGAATTTGGCGGCGGCAAAGTTAGCCAAACAAGCTTGTGATGAGTTTTCAACACCAGATAAACCAAGATTTGTGGCAGGTGCAGTGGGGCCAACCCCAAAGACTGCCAGCATTTCTCCGGATGTGAATGACCCAGCTATTAGAAATGTGACCTTTGAGCAATTACGTCAAGCATACAAAGAGCAAGTAGAAGCCTTGTATGAAGGTGGTGCAGATGTATTTTTGGTTGAAACAATTTTTGATACGCTCAATGCAAAAGCAGCTTTGTTTGCAATTGATGAATTTTTTGAAGAAAAGCAAGTTCGCTTGCCAATCATGATTTCTGGAACAGTGACTGATGCATCAGGGCGAATTTTATCTGGTCAAACGGTTGAGGCTTTTTGGAACAGTTTGCGCCATGCCAAGCCTTTAACGTTTGGGCTTAATTGCGCTTTGGGCGCAACCCTCATGCGCCCATACATCGCTGAATTAGCAAAAGTTTGTGATGTTGCAGTTTCTTGTTACCCCAACGCAGGCCTACCCAATCCTATGAGCGATACAGGCTTTGATGAAACACCAGAAATGACATCTAGATTTTTAGATGAATTCTCTAAAGATGGTTTGGTTAACTTGGTGGGCGGATGCTGCGGAACAACGCCCGCGCACATCAAGGCAATAGCAGACGCTGTTGCAAAGAGACCAAGTCGTCGCTGGAATGCATACAAGGAGTCTGTGTGATGTCGGCAACAAAACAGATACCTCCAATGAAATTATCTGGTTTAGAGCCATGCAATATTAGTCCACACGTGGGCTTTGTAAATGTGGGCGAGAGAACCAATGTCACAGGCTCAAAAGCATTTGCAAGAATGATTTTGAACGAGCAATACGACGAAGCTTTATCAGTAGCAAGACAACAAGTTGAGAGCGGTGCGCAGATCATCGATATCAATATGGATGAAGCGATGCTCGATTCAAAGGCGGCGATGGTGCGCTTTTTAAATTTGATTGCATCAGAGCCAGATATTTCTAGAGTGCCCATCATGGTTGACTCATCAAAATGGTCAGTCATTGAAGCAGGATTGCAATGTGTTCAAGGCAAAGCCATCGTTAACTCTATTTCCATGAAAGAGGGCGAAGACTTATTCAGGCACCAGGCTAAATTGATTCGACGCTATGGTGCAGCCACCGTGGTCATGGCCTTTGATGAAAAAGGACAGGCTGACACGTATCAAAGAAAAATTGAGATTTGCCAAAGAAGTTACAAGATTTTGGTTGATGAACTCGACTTTCCGCCAGAAGATATTATTTTTGACCCTAATATTTTTGCCATTGCCACTGGTATTGATGAGCACGATAACTACGCCAATGACTTTATTGAAGCAACTGCTTGGATAAAAGCTAACTTGCCTGGCGCAAAAGTGAGTGGTGGGGTTTCTAACGTGAGCTTCTCTTTCCGGGGCAACGATGTTGTTCGCGAAGCAATTCACACGGTATTTTTATATCATGCAATCCGCGCCGGCTTAGACATGGGCATTGTGAATGCTGGTCAATTGGGTGTTTATTCTGATTTAGATGAAAAATTAAAAGAGCGGGTTGAGGATATTGTTTTAAACCGTTTTACCGAAAAAGAAGGCAAGACCCCTACGGAACGATTGCTAGAAATTGCAGACGAATACAAGGGTGGTGGTGCGCGCGCAGAAGAGACTTTGGCATGGCGCGAGGGCTCTGTCAGAGAGCGCTTAACTCATGCGCTGGTTCATGGTGTGACATCACACATCGTTGAAGATACCGAAGAAATACGCCTTGAAATATCAACAGCAGGCGGTCGCCCGATTGAGGTCATCGAAGGACCCCTGATGGACGGCATGAATGTGGTCGGTGATTTGTTTGGTGCT
>CAXNHG010000003.1:0-12201 GCA_964202085.1 Polynucleobacter sp.
CAACAAACTCAACCGTTCCGGCTGATTGGTATTTAACAGCCTTGGCTAAGGCCACGGCTTGCTCACCCATGGCCTTGCGAGTTGCATCACTGATGAATGGTGAAGGTGCCTCTTCAATGACTTTTTGATGACGACGCTGAATGGAACACTCACGCTCCCACAAATAAACTATGTTGCCATGAGCATCGCCTAACACCTGAATCTCAATGTGGCGCGGTTCTTCAACGAACTTTTCAATAAAGACGCGATCATCGCCAAAGCTACTTAAAGCTTCATTTTTACATGCTGAGAATCCTTCGAAAGCTTCTTTGTCGTTAAATGCAACACGCAAGCCTTTGCCGCCACCGCCAGCTGAAGCTTTGATCATGACTGGGTAACCAATACCCTGTGCAATTTTCACTGCAGACTCAGGTGTGTCAATCGCTTCGTTGTAACCAGGAATGGTATTAACTTTAGCTTCATTGGCTAATTTCTTGGAAGCAATTTTGTCACCCATCGCAGCGATGGAGTAATGTTTAGGGCCAATAAAAATAATGCCTTCTTCTTCTAAACGTTTAGCAAAAGCTTCGTTCTCAGATAAGAAACCATAACCAGGATGCACCGCTTCAGCGCCAGTATCTTTACAAGCCTTGATGATATTATCCATCTTAAGGTACGACTCACGTGACGGAGCTGGGCCAATGCAAACAGACTCATCAGCCATCTCAACGTGACGCGCCTCTTTATCTGCCTCTGAATATACTGCAACTGTTTTAATACCCATCTTGCGGGCTGTTTTAATCACGCGGCAAGCAATCTCACCACGATTAGCAATCAGAATCTTCTTAAACATGTTTTCGTCCTAATCGATTAAAGGGGGATGTTGCCGTGTTTGCGCCAAGGATTTTCAATATCCTTGTCTTTGAGCATAGCCAAAGACCTAGCAACACGTTTACGAGTTTCATGAGGCATGATCACGTCATCAATGTAACCACGACGACCAGCCACAAATGGATTAGCGAACTTGGCTTTGTACTCTGCTTCGCGCTCGGCTAATTTGGTAGGATCACCTTTCTCTTCACGGAAGATAATTTCAACAGCGCCTTTAGGGCCCATCACTGCAATTTCCGCAGATGGCCATGCAAAGTTCACATCTCCTCTTAAGTGCTTAGAGGCCATCACGTCATACGCACCACCGTAGGCCTTGCGCGTGATCACTGTGATTTTAGGAACAGTACATTCTGCATACGCGTACAACAACTTAGCGCCGTGCTTGATAATGCCGCCGTATTCTTGAGCGGTGCCAGGCATGAATCCTGGTACATCTACAAAAGTAACCACCGGGATATTGAAGGCGTCGCAGAAACGCACGAAACGCGCTGCTTTGATCGATGATTTGATGTCCAAACAACCAGCCAAGACCAATGGTTGGTTGGCAACGATACCAACTGTTTGTCCTTCAATACGCGCAAAACCTATAATGATATTTTTGGCGTAGTCGGGTTGAATCTCAAAAAAGTCCCCATCATCAACTGTTTTGGTGATTAGCTCATGCATGTCATAAGGTTTGTTCGCGTTATCCGGTACCAGTGTGTCTAATGAATAATCTAAAAGCTCTGCCGTATCAGCAGCTTTTCGAACCGGTGGCTTTTCTTTATTATATAGTGGTAGGTAGTTAAAGAAACGGCGCAACATCATAATGGCTTCAACATCGTTATCAAAGGCACGATCACACACGCCTGATTTAGTTGAGTGAGTGATGGCGCCGCCTAACTCTTCGGCTGTTACTTCTTCATGAGTCACGGTCTTTACAACCTCAGGGCCTGTAACAAACATGTATGAACTGTCTTTGACCATGAAAATAAAATCAGTCAATGCTGGTGAATACACTGCACCACCAGCGCTGGGACCCATGATCAAAGAAATTTGTGGGATCACACCTGAAGCAGAAACGTTGCGCTGGAAAATCTCAGCATAACCACCCAAAGATGCCACGCCTTCCTGAATACGTGCCCCACCTGAGTCATTCAAACCAATCACCGGAGCACCAACTTTCATGGCTTGATCCATGACCTTACAAATCTTTTCAGCATGAGCTTCGGACAAGGAGCCGCCGAACACAGTGAAGTCTTGAGAGTAAACAAAGGTCAAGCGGCCATTGATCATGCCGTAGCCAGTCACCACGCCATCGCCAGGCACAGATTCATTGGCCATACCAAAGTCCGTACAACGATGCTCAACGAACATGTCCCATTCTTCAAATGAGCCTTCATCTAGCAACAACTCAATGCGCTCACGAGCCGTCAACTTGCCTTTGCCGTGCTGGGCATTGATGCGTTTTTGACCGCCACCTAGGCGAGCCTGCTCACGCTTGGCTTCTAGTTGTTTGATGATGTCGTGCATGAAATGCTCTCCCTTGTTTCTGAATCTTTAAATGAATGCTAGTTTCTTAATTGTTTCTTTATTTTTACTTCATTAAATCCAATAATCTTCTGGCAGCCACTGAAGCTGCCATGGTTCCTGAATTCACTGCCTCGCTTAATTCAGGTAAAAGTTTTTGTACTTGGGTATTGGCTTTGAAGTTTTGTCTCAAGCCTGCTTCAATGCGTTCCCACATCCATGCTTGGGCCTGTTGTTTTCTTCTTAATGCCAAGTGACCATGCTTGGTCTGAATGTCTTTGAAAGTGTTGACCATATCCCAAAATTCAGTGATGCCCTCAGATTTCAATGCACTCATGCGTATCACCTTTGGATGCCAAAGCGTTTCATCATGGTGAGCATGCTCAGGGTTGCCGTGCATGCTGAACAAACGCAATGAGCTCATGATTTGAACTTGGGCTCGGGTCGCAGCATCTGGGTCTAAGTCCACTTTGTTGATGATCACCAAATCAGCCAACTCCATCACACCTTTTTTAATGGCTTGAAGATCATCACCAGCATTGGGCAGTTGCAATAAAACAAACATGTCAGTCATGTTGGCAACGGCTGTTTCGCTTTGGCCAACACCCACAGTTTCAACAATCACCACATCATGACCGGCTGCTTCAGCAACCAACATGGCTTCCCTAGTTTTTTCTGCCACACCGCCTAAGTTGCCTGAAGAAGGTGTGGGTCTGATGAAAGCTTTTTCATTGACTGATAAAAACTCCATGCGGGTTTTATCACCCAAGATCGAACCACCCGAGACTGTGGAGGATGGATCAATCGCCAAGACCGCGACTCTATGACCTTTGCTGATGAGGTACAAGCCCAAGACTTCAATGAAAGTAGATTTACCAACACCGGGAACACCAGAAATACCTAATCTAAAAGATTGGCCACTTTTTGGCAGAATGGCATTGAGCACTTCATCCGCTCTTAAACGATGATCGAGCCTGGTTGATTCCAACAAAGTGATGACTTTAGCCATGGCTCGACGTTGCGCCGATCCAGGTTTGGCATCAGCACCACAGATGGCATCAATGAGTATTTGATCTTCTGTTTGCACGTTGGTCCGGGTCTTTGTTAGATGTTTGTTTGCTGAAATGATTGGATTATTTTTGAGCCAAACGAATTTGCTCAAGAACATCTTTGGCTGATGCTGGAATCGGTGTACCAGGACCATAAATGCCTTTCACGCCAGCTTCATACAAGAACTCATAGTCTTGACGTGGAACCACACCACCCACAAACACGATGATGTCATCAGCGCCCTGTTTTTTCAGTTCCTGAATGATGGCTGGTACCAAGGTTTTATGTCCTGCTGCCAAAGTAGAAATGCCGACCGCATGCACATCGTTTTCGATGGCCTGGCGCGCACACTCTTCTGGGGTTTGGAACAAAGGTCCCATGTCAACGTCAAAACCTAAATCTGCAAAAGCTGTGGCCACCACTTTGGCGCCGCGGTCATGACCATCTTGACCTAATTTGGCGATCATCACGCGTGGATGACGACCTTGATCTTTTGCAAATTGAGCGATTTCTGTTTTTAATTTTTCCCAGCCTTCTGCTGAGTCATAAGCAGCTGCATACACACCAGTCACCTTTTGAGTATCGGCGCGATGGCGCCCGTAAATTTTTTCCAATGCATCAGAAACTTCACCCACTGTGGCGCGCAAACGAATGGCATCGATTGCAAGAGCCAATAAGTTGCCAGTGTTGTTTTCTGCTGCGGCTGTCAGAGCTTCTAAAGCTGCTTGAACTTTTTTACCATCACGCTTTACTCTGACATCTTTTAAACGAGCAATTTGTGAATCACGAACCTTGTTGTTATCGATATCCAAAATATCAATTGGATCTTCTTTGCCCAGCTTGTATTTGTTAACCCCAACAATCACATCTTTACCAGAATCGATACAAGCTTGTTTTCCAGCAGCGGCTGCTTCAATTTTGAGTTTGGCCCAACCACTTTCAACCGCTTTGGTCATGCCACCCATACCTTCAACTTCTTGAATGATGTCCCATGCCTTATCAGCCATGTCTTGCGTGAGCTTTTCCATCATGTAAGAACCAGCCCAAGGATCAATCACATTGGTGATGTGAGTTTCTTCTTGGATGATCAACTGAGTGTTGCGCGCAATGCGTGATGAGAACTCGGTTGGTAAGGCAATCGCTTCATCAAATGAATTCGTGTGCAAAGACTGTGTGCCCCCGAATACACCGGCCATCGCTTCAATCGTGGTTCGAACCACGTTGTTGTATGGGTCTTGCTCTGTGAGTGACCAGCCGGATGTTTGGCAGTGAGTTCTTAGCATCAATGATTTAGGGTTCTTTGGATTGAACTCTTTCATCACGCGCCACCATAACAAACGGGCCGCTCTTAACTTCGCCACCTCTAGATAGAAGTTCATACCGATTGCAAAGAAGAAAGATAGGCGACCAGCAAAGCCATCCACATCCAAACCTTTGATCAAGGCTGTTTTGACGTACTCTTTACCATCAGCAATCGTGAAAGCCAATTCCAAAGCTTGGTTCGCGCCTGCTTCTTGAATGTGATACCCAGAAATAGAGATTGAATTAAATTTGGGCATCTTTTGAGAGGTGTACTCAATGATGTCGCCAATGATGCGTATTGATGGTTCTGGTGGGTAGATATAAGTGTTGCGCACCATGAACTCTTTCAAAATATCATTTTGAATGGTTCCTGATAGCTGATCTTGACTCACGCCTTGCTCTTCAGCAGCCACCACATAGCCTGCCAAAATTGGCAGTACGGCACCGTTCATGGTCATCGATACAGATACTTTGTCCAATGGGATTTCATTGAATAAAATCTTCATGTCTTCTACTGAATCAATCGCCACACCAGCTTTACCCACATCACCGGTCACACGCGGATGGTCGGAGTCGTAGCCACGATGAGTGGCCAAGTCAAAAGCGACTGAAACTCCTTGACCGCCAGCAGCCAAAGCTTTGCGATAAAAAGCATTAGATTCTTCTGCGGTTGAAAATCCAGCGTACTGACGAATCGTCCAAGGACGAACAGAATACATTGTTGCCTGGGGGCCGCGCACAAATGGCTCAAATCCAGGCAAGGTATTAGCGAATGGCAAACCTTCAGTATCAGCTGCCGTGTAAAGCGCTTTTAACTTAATGTCATCAGGAGTATTCCAGCCCAAAGCATCAACATTGCCATTGGGGGCAGATTTGGCCGCAGCCTTTTCCCAAGCCTCAAGACTGGGCTTGGAAAACTCGGGCCATGGGCTCTTTGTGGTTTTACTCATTATTTCTCCACCGATACATTCATTAGATAAGTGATATTAACCTCTCGGGCTTGACAGATACCTGACAAAAGTGATTAAATGAATTCATAATTATGAATACAAAAATATCATTAGCGCCAAGGCCATTGTACGAGGAAGTAGCCGAAAGGTTAAGAAATAGTATTTTCTCGCACGAATACCCCCCAGGAGCCTGGATCGACGAACAAGCGATTGCCGCTAAATACGGTATCAGTCGCACCCCTATGCGTGAAGCCATCAAGGTTTTGGCGGCCGAAGGCTTAATCACCATGAAAATGCGCCGTGGCGCCTATGTGACTGAGGTTAGTAAGTCTGATTTGAACCAAATTTTCACAGTTCTCTCGCTTTTAGAGGGTCAAGCATGCCGTGAAGCTGCCATAAAAGCCTCTGAAAAACAGCTTGAAACCCTGGATTCGATTCATTTAAAGCTAGAAAGAGCCGCTGCAGACCGAGATTTGGATGAGTTTTTCGCGATAAACCAGTCTTTCCACGAAAAAATCCAAGAAATTTCCAATAATCCATGGATGAAACGCACGATTGATGACCTGAAGAAGGTGCTCAAACTGCAACGCAGAGACTCTTTGAGTAAGCGTGGCAGAATGGAGAGTTCACTTTTAGAGCATCGCAAGATACTCTCTGCCCTATTAGCCAGAGATTCCGAGTTATCAGAGAAGTTGATGAAAGAGCATTTTTTACAAGGCCAACTAGCGGCCAAGTAATCTTGTTTCAGTTGATTTGTCGATAAAAAAAAGCCGCTTTCAGCGGCTTTTTCTTTTTAGCTGATTTATTAATCTGCTTTGGGATTATTTACGCACTACTTCTTAACCACCAAGTTGCCGGACAAGCTGGCGATGTAAGCGGCCATGTCCTTTAGATCTCTGTCTGAGAACTGAGCGACTTGACCAACCATGATCGCATTGCTACGACCAACGTTTGGATTGTTAGTTACCTTGTAAGCTCTCAAAGCAAAGTAAATGTAGTCAGCGTGTTGGCCAGCTAACTTAGGGTACTCAGCCACCACTGGTTTGTTCATGCCTTCACCGTGACAAGCTGCGCAGTTACCTTTGACCAAAAGCTCTTGACCTTTTTTAAGATCAGCTGCGTGGGCAGTTACTGAGGCGGTCATTGCGATAGAGGCCGTTGCAATAGCGATCAAAATACTTTTCATGTCGACTTCTCCCGCTTATTTCAATTTATTGATGGTTGTTGCTGATGTCTGAGCAGCGTAGTAAACCGCTAAGTTAGCCATGTCTTGGTCTGTCAATGAACCAGCAATACCGCGCATGGTTGGGTGCTTGCGCTCACCTTTTTTATAAGCCTGTAACGCGGCAACGATGTACTCAGCGTTCTGACCGCCAATCATGGGCACGGTGTAAATCTCAGGGAAACTAGATCGGTAGCCAGGAATCGCATGGCAACCAATACACATCGCCACTTTAGATTCAGCAGCTTTAATATCACCCTTAACACCTTGGGCATTCACAGTACCAGCCAAAGTCATGGCGGCAACAGCAACAGTTAGTAGTTTTTTCATAGTAATCAAATATTGAGTTAGAGCAAAAATTTCTTCGATGCGAGTATAGCGGATGAGCGATGAAATGGGTTCAGAAATCAGAATTTTTAGGTTTTTTCCTCAATGAAACTTACATCAAAGGTCAAAATTCTTTAAATCAACTATTAACTTCATGAAATATTAAATTTGCTAAGTCACTGGCTTGGCATCGCAATACAATGACGCATTATCTAGGAGAACTTCGATGTCGACCATTGCACAACGCTTAAAAGAACTTCAAATTGAATTACCAACTGCTGGGACTCCAGCCGCTGCTTATGTGATGTCAGCACAAACTGGCAAGACCCTATTTCTCTCTGGTCATATTGCTAAAAAAGATGGTAAGCCATTGGTGGGCAAATTAGGTTTGACCATGACCACGGAAGAAGGCAAGTTGGCTGCGCGCAGTATTGCGATTGATTTGATGGCCACCATGCAAGCTCATCTTGGTAATTTGGATCGCGTGAAGCGCATCGTGAAAGTGATGAGCTTGGTTAATTCAACAGAAACATACATAGAACATCATTTGGTGAC
Organism: Polynucleobacter sp.; assembly: GCA_964202085.1. Lineage (GTDB taxonomy): Bacteria > Pseudomonadota > Gammaproteobacteria > Burkholderiales > Burkholderiaceae > Polynucleobacter. The sequence goes on from CAXNHG010000003.1 coordinate 7,786, forward strand.
AAATGGTTGCTCTGAATTATTGTTCGAAGTTTTTGGTGAAGCGGGCAAGCATGCGCGCAGTGCCTTTGGTGTGGCGCAAATACCTTTGGGCGCTTGTGTTGAAATCGAGTTGATTGCTGAAGTTGAGTGATCAAATCACTTCACAAAGTAATCATTGAGCGAATCTTGATTTACTGAGCAATCAACTTTGCATCTTTGAGCTTGGGCTCTAATGCATGACCTTTGCGAGCACGATTGGCTGAGAATGATTTCAGAGTTTTTGCATCCAACGCAGCTTCAGTCGGCTTACCTGCTCTTCCAAGTCCAGAAATGACAGCGCCCGCTGAACCGACGGCAATCGCTGACTGAAGACGCTCAGCTTTATCCAGGTCCATCAAGATCACACCTTTGCCACCAGTTGGTAAACGTTTTAAATCATCCAGCGAGAAGACCAAGAGTCGGCCATTTTCAGATAAGCAGGCCACTTGCTTCATGCCTTCTTGAACTTTGGCTGGCGCTAATGGCGCATCACCTGGCGCGAATTTAGCATCAACACCCACGAATGATTTACCTGCTTTGTTGCGCGTTGTCATATCTGCCACATTGGCTAAAAAGCCATTGCCCGATCTCATCGACAACAAGAGCAAGTCGTCATTGTGTCCAGCGTAGTAAGCCACCATCTGAGTGCCAGGTGCTAGGTTCACAAATCCTGTTAAGGGTGATCCATCACCTCTGGCGCCTGGTAAATCTGAGACAGGCACGGTGTACACGCGACCATTGCTACCAAACCCCAAAACCACATCGGTGGTGCGGCACTCGAAGGTGCCGTACATACCATCGCCCGCTTTGAAGCTGAATTGTTGTGGGTCGTGTTCATGACCTTGACGAGCTCTAGCCCAACCACGTTGAGAAACAATCACAGTGACTGGCTCATCAATCACTTTGGCTTCAGCCACCGCTTTCTTCTCTTCTTGGATCATGGTACGGCGCTCATCACCGAAGGATTTCATATCAGCTTCGATTTCTTTGACGATGCGCTTGCGCATATTGCTATCACTGCCCAAGATGCTTTCTAAGTCTGCTTTTTCACCCTTGAGTTCTTTGAGTTCTTGTTCAATCTTGATGGCTTCTAATCTTGCTAACTGACGCAAGCGAATATCTAAGATGTCTTCAGCTTGACGCTCAGAGAGTTTGTACGCTGTCATCAAATCAGCTTTAGGCTCATCACTGCCACGAATGATTTTGATGACTTTATCAATATTTAGAAGAACTAATTGACGTCCTTCTAAAATATGCATACGGTCATTGACCTTGGTCAAGCGATGCTGAGTTCTGCGAGTCACTGTTGCAACACGGAACTCGACCCACTCACTCAGAATTTCACCAAGGCCTTTTTGACGTGGGCGACCATCATTGCCAATCATCACCAAGTTGATTGGTGCATTCGATTCAAGTGAGGTATGAGCCAACAAGGTGGTGACGAATTCATTCACATCGATGTTTTTGGTCTTTGGCTCAAACACCAAACGGACAGCCGCATCTTTGCTTGATTCATCGCGCACAGAATCTAATAAGCTCAAAATGGTTTGCTTAAGATTGTTTTGTTCAGGCGTTAAGGTTTTCTTACCAACTTTCACTTTCGGGTTGGTGATCTCTTCAATTTCCTGCAAGACTTTTTGTGTTGAAGTGCCTGGCGGCATTTCTGTCACAACCAATTTCCATTGGCCGCGGGCCATGTCTTCAATCACCCAGCGGGCTCTGACTTTTAAGCTGCCACGACCTGTTTGATAGATTTGTGAAATTTCTGCATGAGAAGAAATGATTTGTGCGCCACCCGGGAAGTCAGGGCCTGGTACATAGGACATCAATTCATCATGAGAGATTTTAGGATTCTTCATGAGCGCGATTGCTGCGCTCGCCACTTCTTTTAAATTATGTGATGGCACTTCAGTGGCCATACCCACAGCAATGCCTGAGGCACCATTCAAAAGAACAAAGGGCAATCTTGCTGGCAACAAACGTGGTTCTTGCATCGAGCCGTCGTAGTTGGGAATGAAATCAACCGTGCCTTCATCGATTTCATCTAAAAGCAAGCTGGCAATTTTTGTGAGACGTGCTTCGGTGTATCGCATCGCCGCGGCACCATCACCATCACGAGAACCAAAGTTACCTTGACCATCGATCAATGGGTAGCGCAATGAAAAATCTTGCGCCAAACGCACCAAGGCGTCATAGGCAGATTGGTCACCGTGTGGGTGGAATTTACCCAATACATCACCGACCACACGCGCACTCTTCACCGGTTTAGCATCAGCGCGCAGATTCATTTCATTCATCGCAAACAAAATGCGGCGCTGAACAGGTTTCTGACCATCAGCCACTTCTGGCAAAGCACGGCCCTTCACCACGCTGATGGCGTAGTCAAGATAGGCTCTCTCAGCATAAGTGGCGAGTGTTAATGAATCAACATCGGCCGTGTTCGGCACCACGCGTGGTGCAGTGACTACAGGCTCAGATTCGTCGTCCATATCGGCAAATAAATCTGGTTCTTGATTCGGGAGTTTTTTCTTTTTACTCATTCGGTATTTTTCTTAATTCTTAAATGTCTGCTTCAACTTCATTGCCGCGTTCTTCAAGCCATGTTTTGCGAGCACCTGATTCAGACTTACCCATCAACATGTCCATGGTTTTAAATGTTTCAACTTCACCCAAAGCGCCTTCAGTGACAGGTAGTAAACGACGTGTATCAGGATTGAGTGTTGTGTCCCAAAGCTGTTCAGCGTTCATCTCACCCAAGCCTTTGAAGCGGCTGATTTGCCAGCTGCCTTCACGCAAACCTTCTTTGCGTAATTTATCTTCAATCGCTTTTAACTCACCTTCATCCAAAGCGTAGAGTTTTTGCGCAGGTTTTTTACCGCGCGCCGGAGCGTCCACTCGGAACAAAGGTGGGCGTGCAATGTACACATGACCACGTTCCATGAGTTTCGGAAAGTGTTTGTAGAACAATGTGAGTAACAAGACCTGAATGTGTGCGCCGTCCACATCCGCATCTGACAAGATACAAATTTTGCCGTAACGTAAATTGCTCATATCTGGTTCATCGGTGTTGCCATGAGGATCGACACCAATGGCCACGGCAATGTCATGAACTTCATTGTTAGCAAATAAGCGATCGCGCTCCGCTTCCCAGGTGTTCAAGACTTTACCGCGCAAAGGCAGAATCGCTTGATATTCTTTATTGCGACCCATCTTGGCTGAACCGCCAGCAGAATCACCCTCAACCAAGAAGATTTCGTTCATCGCGAGGTCTTCGCTCTCGCAGTCAGTAAGCTTACCTGGCAGAACTGCAACACCTGATGATTTTTTCTTTTCAACTTTTTGACCAGCACGCGTTCTAGCTTGCGCTTGCTTGATCACTAGCTCGGCTAATTTTCTGCCGTAATCCACGTGTTGGTTCAGCCATAAATCCAAAGCCGATTTAACAAATCCAGAGACCAAACGCACGGCATCACGAGAATTTAGGCGTTCTTTGATCTGTCCTTGGAACTGCGGGTCCAATACTTTGGCTGATAAAACAAAAGAAGCTCGTGCAAAGACGTCTTCAGGCATCAATTTGACGCCCTTCGGTTGCAAGGCATGAATATCAATGAAGCTTTTCACGGCATTGAATAAGCCATCGCGCAAACCACTTTCGTGTGTTCCGCCCGCAGGAGTTGGAATCAAGTTCACATAACTTTCGCGAACCGGTGCGCCTTCTTCAGTCCAGGCCACCACCCAGCTCGCGCCCTCACCTTCAGCAAATGAATCTTCGCCAGGACGATTGGGGTCTGCAAAGTGTTCTCCATCAAATGCTGGGATAACCACTGGACTATGGCCACTTTGTGCCATGGCTTCATCCAAATAGCCTTTTAGTCCTTGTGTGTACAGCCAAGTTTGTGGCTCGCCACCCTTCTCTTGAATGAGAGTGACTTTAACGCCTGGTAATAGAACTGCTTTTGAGCGCAATAATCGTTGCAGCTCAGCCATTGGGATTTGTGGACTGTCAAAGTATTTGCCATCCGGCCATGCTCTGACACGAGTACCGTTTGGACGGTCGCCCATCGGTGCAATTTTTGTTTTGAGCGCCTCAACCACAAAACCAGCTTCAAAAGCTAAGGTTGAAATTTGTTTGTCGCGCCACACAGTGACTTCCATGCGTTTTGATAGTGCATTGGTGACAGAAACGCCCACGCCGTGCAAACCACCTGAGAAAGCATAGGCTCCACCAGAGCCTTTTTCAAATTTACCGCCCGCATGCAACTGCGTGAACACCAATTCAACGACTGGGCGCTTTTCTTCTGGGTGCATGCCCACTGGAATGCCTCGACCATCATCTTCAACGCTCACGCTGCCATCGGTATGCATGGTGACGACGATGTGATGACCATGACCACCCAA
>CAXNHG010000004.1:0-12027 GCA_964202085.1 Polynucleobacter sp.
GACTATCAAACGCTTCAAAGATCAACCCTGCAGTGCTCGAAGCTCTTCTACAGTGTTCACATTAGCAAAAGCAGCAACATCTTCGAATACCACGTAGTTTGTTTTCATTCCCTCAAACCACTTATCAATCTTGCGTCCGCCACTAGATAAAAATGGCAGCAGAGAATCGGTGACGGAAGACTTCATTAAAGCAAATACCGGATGAGTTCTTAGCTCACCATTTTCCATGGTGGCAGCATAAGCCAAATCTAAATCTTGAATGATCAATGCCTCAGAGAGTTTTTCAACTAAATCCATCGGGAATCTTGGTGAATCACAAGGCACAGTGACCAGATAGGGATGCTCACAGTTTTCTAAGCCTGCTTGAAAGCCCGCTAAGGGCCCCGCAAAATCTCCGATCACATCCGGTAAAACTGAAACTCCCAGTGATTCATAAGCCGCCAAATTGCGATTTGCATTAATTTTCACAATATCTACCTGAGGCTCTAAGCGCATGATCGTATGCATGGCCATGGGAGCGCCCTTGAACGGCTGCAAGCCCTTATCGGAGCCGCCCATACGACGACCTTGACCGCCCGATAGCACCAATCCAGAAATCACATCACGTGGCATGAACATTTACTTCCTTTGTATTGACTCGATTAACCCCACTGTATATTAAATAATGCTGACCACTACAGCGCCCAAGTAATGTCATGTTGACCTTGTTGGCCATTTCTAAACCCATCGCTGTAACGCCTGAGCGTGACAACAAAAACGGTATACCCATTTGAGCACCCTTGATGACCATCTCAGATGTGAGTCTGCCGGTGGTATAAAAAATCAAGTCTTCTCCAGTCTGCTCATCGAGCCACATCAAACCCGCGATTGAATCCACTGCATTGTGGCGACCAACGTCTTCAATGAAATGTAATAACTCAACGCTTGGCCCATTATTTTTAAACACGGCGCAAGCATGAACAGAGCCTGCTTGTTTGTAGATCGATGACCTGGTCCTGATGTTGCCAACAATTTGATAAATAGCCGGTTGGGTTATTTCTGCCTGGCTTGTTAATTGAATGGAATCGATGTCATCCATGATTCCACCAAAGACAGTTCCTTGACCGCAACCAGTTGTCACAACCCTTCGACTGGTTTTTTCTTCGATATCTACTGTGTTTCCCTTGGTGGTGACAGCAGCGGATTCCGTATCCCAATCTACTTGAATACTCTCAATGTAATCAATGGAGGGCACCAAGCGTTGATTGCGTAAATAACCCAAAATCAGTGCTTCTGGAGCGCCGCCAAGAGTCATGAGGGTGACCAATTCTTTTTTATCCAGATAAATAGTGAGAGGTCGTTCACCAGGAACATGAATAAGCTTCCCGCGACCCTGCTCATCCACTACTTTGACTTCATGGATCAGGGGTGCAACGGCTTTGGATAATTTAACCACTTTGAGCTCTTTAAAATAAAAAATCAGTAACTAAGATAGCTTAGTTACTGATTAGGTATTAAAGTTAATTACTTTTTAGCCGCTGGTGCAGTATCTGGTGCTGTGGCAACAGGAGCAACAAATGGGCCTGGATTTGTGCAAGCTCCAGGAGCAGGGGCCCCCACTTTTCTGTACTTGTTAGCAACCTCATTTTGAGACATGCAAAGCTGGTAATTACCAACTTTGTTGCCATGATCTGCTCTAGCTTTCGCCAAATCAGCCGCCGCCGCTTGCTCGGGGGTCGGGGTTGGTAACTTAGCAAAAACGAAACCAGAGCTTAATAATGCGACCAATAGTAATGATAGTTTTTTCATAATTGTCTCTTTTCTTGGATCTATGATTTTATTTTTCCAGATTTGATGTCGTCATACCAAAGTTCATGGTGCTCTTTGCCCCAAGCTTCGTCAACATAACCAGTTTTCATGCCTTGCAATGCACCTTCCATACCGATAGAACCGACATAAATGTGACCCATTGCCATGACAGTCATTAGAATCGCAGCTGCCGCATGAATAATGTGGGCTAACTGCATAGTGCCACGCCAGTATTCAATACCAGGGATTGGCACAATCATGTCTAGAACCCAGCCAGAGGCTGATACAACTAAACCAAGAACTGTTACACCACCCCAGAACCAAATCTTCTCACCAGCATTAAAACGATGAGATGGGACGTGCTTACCAGACAATAAGCCACCAAAAGAAGCTAACCAAATCAAATCTTCTTTGTTAGGTAGATTGTCTTTTACATATAAAACAAAGAAAAGCAATGTGCTGACTGTGAATAATGGTCCAGCGAAATTATGAATATTCTTCATAACCAGAAGGAATGTTCCGTAAGCAGCGCCGCCCATGATTGGTAACAAGAAGTATTTACCCCATAGGATGAAGATGCCTGTAAACGCAAGTGCCAAGAAACTAAACGCCATTAACCAGTGAGAGAATCTCTCTAGACTTGTGAAGCGCTTCAACAAGCGCCCAGTCTTCGGCTCATGTAATTTGATCTGACCTTTAATCACAAACACAGTTGTAATCAAACTGGCCACGATCACCAATAACCAACCACCCCAAACAGTGATCACACCGTTACGGATAAGGCGCCATTGCTGGCCGGATTTCTGAATTAATACACCCATTTCCTTGTTAGGAAAGTTGACTGTGTGAGCTACATCAGAATTGGCATTTTTCCAAATTGGTTGATTGCTACCAGGTTTACTTTCTCCAGCCTCTCGTTGGGCTTGAACATCTTTACTAACTTCCAAAATATTCACAGACTCAACTTGTGGCTTTGCAGCAGGAGCCGCCCCCTGCGCAAACGCCACTGAAGCTGTTACAGAAAGCACAACGCTGGCAAGTAAGTTTCTTATTGTAATTCTCATACTTTCTCCTAAATTACCCGAGTAACTTACTTGGCTTTAACGTAATCGTCTTGGCCTTGGCTACGAGTCTTAAGTTGCTTTTCCCAAGTAACCTGATCGCCAGAAGTCCAACCCTTTTCAACATACTTGTTGTCAGCAGCTACATAGGCCTTTTCATCGCCTTTTTTAGCTGCAACAACACCCTGAGGCACTTCAGAGCATGCTCCAAGAGTGAATGTTGTTGCGATCAAAGCTGCAGTTAAAGAAATTCTTTTAATCATGATTTTTTTCCTGGAGCTTGCTGTGGTTTACCGTAAGCAGTACCCCAACCAAATACATCGGCGCCAGCTGCTTTACCATTTGATTGGCGTTTAACAACACGATTGCGGAAAATATCTGCAATCACATCACCATCACCACCAATCAATGCTTTGGTAGAACACATTTCAGCACAGGCTGGCAACTTACCTTCTGATAAGCGGTTGCGACCATATTTTTCAAACTCTGCTTGCGTACCATTCTTCTCTGGGCCGCCCGCACAGAATGTGCACTTGTCCATCTTGCCGCGTAGACCAAATGTACCAGCGCTGGGGAACTGTGGCGCGCCAAATGGGCACGCATATGAACAGTAGCCACACCCGATACAAATGTCTTTATCGTGAAGCACTACACCTTCATCAGTTCTGTAGAAGCAATCAACTGGACATACAGCCATACATGGTGCATCTGAACAATGCATACATGCTACTGAGATTGATTTTTCTGCGCCAACCACACCGTCGTTAATTGTTACAACACGACGACGATTTACGCCCCAAGGTACCTCATGCTCATTCTTACACGCCGTAACACAGCCGTTACACTCAATGCAGCGCTCTGAATCGCAGATAAATTTCATTCTTGCCATTATCGTCTCCTAAATTCCGCCGCTATTAAGCGAACTTCTCAATCTGACAAATTGTTGTCTTGGTTTCCTGCATCATGGTCACAATGTCGTAACCATATGTTGTTGCAGTGTTAACAGCTTCACCACGTACGATCGGTGCAGCACCCTTTGGATAAGCATCCAATATATCTTTACCTTGCCACCATCCTGAGAAGTGGAATGGTATGAACGCTGTATCTGCAGCAACACGCTCGGTTACCATTGCTTTAACTTTGATCTTCGCGCCGGTTGGAGACTTAACCCACACATACTCACCGTTACGAATTCCACGCTTGTTAGCTGCTGCTGGATTGATCTCAACAAAGTTATCTTGTTGCAATTCAGCCAACCATGGATTTGCGCGAGTCTCTTCACCACCACCCTCATACTCCACCAAACGACCTGAAGTAAGGATGATTGGGAATTTCTCATGCATCTTGTCAGCGATATTCTTATCCTGAATTGACTTGTAAAGGACTGGGAGACGCCATGCTGTTTTTCTATCTTCATGCGTTGGGTACTTCGCCATCAAATCAGGACGTGTGCCATACAAAGGCTCACGGTGTTGAGGAATTGGATCAGGGAAGTTCCAAACCACTGCACGTGCCTTAGCATTGCCGAATGGATGACATCCATGATTCTTCATGATCACGCGAATCATGCCGCCTGACAAGTCAGTCTTCCAGTTTTTACCTTCAGCTGCTTTTTTCTCTGCATCGGTCAACTCATCCCACCAACCAAGCTTCTTAACTAGAGCATGGTCGAACTCTGGGTAGCCAGTCTTGATATCAGCACCCTTAGAGTGTGATCCATTTTCAGCCAAGAGAGTTTTACCTTCTCTTTCAACACCGAAGTTAGCGCGGAAGTTACCGCCACCATCCATCACGTGCTTGCTGGTGTCATAAAGATTCGGACTACCTGGGTGCTTCATCTCAGGCGTACCGTAGCAATGCCATGGCAAACCGAAGTAGTCACCAGTTGTATCGTAGCCAGTCACTGGATCTTTACCACCTTTAGACTTCAATGTCTTCACGTCGAACACATGCATCATGCGCATGTGAGCTTTTAGACGCTCTGGTGAGTGACCTGTGTAACCAATGGTCCAAACAGCTCTGTTGATTTCGCGCAAGATGGATTCAACTTCTGGCTCTTTCCACTCTTTACCAGCAAACTTGCTCTTCAACATCTTGTAGTTCTTTGACAACTCATTGCCAAAGCCAAGTTTGTCGGCCATTGCTTGCATGATCACGTGGTCAGGCACTGACTCCCATAGCGGATCGATAACTTTCTCACGCCATTGAACTGAACGGTTAGACGCAGTTGCTGAGCCAACAGTTTCAAACTGTGTACAAGCAGGCAATAAATAAACTGCACGATCTTTGTTAACCTGAGCGCCATCAACTTGCATCGCAGCCATCGCAGCAGTTGCACTTGGGTATGGATCAACCACCACCAATAGCTCCAACTTGTCCATGGCTTTCTTCATGTCAAGACCGCGAGTTTGTGAGTTTGGAGCATGACCCCAGAAGAACACACCCTTCACGTTATTGTCTTGATCGATGTGATCATTTTTCTCAAGTACAGCGTCCACCCAACGTGAAACAGTAGTACCTGATTTTTCCATCATATTAGGAGCAAACTGCGCCTTGATCCACTCATAGTCAAGACCCCAAACATCGGCATAGTGCTTCCATGATCCAGCTGCTAGACCATAGTAGCCTGGCAATGAGTCTGGGTTAGGGCCTACGTCAGTAGCACCTTGAACGTTATCGTGACCACGGAAAATGTTTGTTCCGCCGCCAGTCTTACCAACGTTGCCTAATGCCAACTGCAAGATACATGAGGCACGCACCATTGCATTACCGATTGTGTGTTGAGTTTGACCCATACACCAAACGATTGTTCCTGGACGATTCTCATGAAGTGTCTTAGCAACCTTAAAGACTTCTGCTTCGGTAGCACCGCAAGCTTCTTGAACATTTGCAGGGTTCCATTTTGCAAGAACATCTTTCTTAACATCTTCCATGCCATGAACACGGTCATTGATGTACTTCTTGTCTTCCCAACCATTGTTGAAGATGTGATATAGAACACCGAACAAGAATGGAATGTCTGAACCTGAACGAATACGCACGAATTGATCAGCTTTAGCAGCCGTACGTGTGTAACGTGGATCAACCACAATCATCTTGCAACCAGATTCCTTGGCGTGCAACATGTGCAAGAGTGAAACAGGATGAGCTTCAGCGGCGTTTGAGCCAATATAGATAGCAGCTTTAGAGTTCTGCATATCGTTATAACTGTTAGTCATTGCACCATAACCCCAAGTATTCGCAACACCCGCCACTGTTGTTGAGTGACAGATACGCGCTTGGTGGTCCGTGTTATTGGTACCGTATAAAGAAACGAACTTACGTAGCAAGTAAGCCTGTTCGTTGTTGTACTTTGATGAGCCAATGAAGAATACTGAATCAGGACCTGAAGCCTTTTTCAAACTCTTCATTTTTGCTGTGATTTCATCTAATGCTTGATCCCAGCTAATCTTTTCGTATTTACCGTTCACAAGCTTCATTGGGTACTTCAATCGGAACTCACCATGACCGTGCTCACGAATCGCCGCACCCTTGGCACAGTGTGCACCCAAGTTGATTGGAGAATCAAACACTGGCTCTTGACGAGTCCAAACGCCGTTTTCAACTACTGCATCGATGGCGCAGCCAACTGAGCAGTGTGTACACACAGTGCGTTTAACTTCAATCTTGCCTTTACCATCAAGCTTTGCTGCAGGAGAAGCTTTGGCTTTTTGCACCAAGGTTAGTTGTGATGCGGCCAAACCAACACCAACGCCAACGCCAGAGCGTTTGAGGAATGTACGGCGATCCATCATTGGAATCGCGGATTGCAAGCTACGCGCTAAGCTACCGACCATTTGGGCGGAATGACGCGAGGCGGCAACTGCTTGTTGTGATGTTTTACGAATCAGACTCATGGTTAAACCCTCAAAAATTCAAGAGAAATAGAAAACACTCGTTTAAAAATTAAACGAGTGTAGTTTTGTAATATTTACGAACATGATCAGACAACTTGTAACCCTTGTTATCTTCAATCATGGTAGAGGCTTGTTCAGCAATGACTGTTCCCAATGGTGTTTGAGACACAACAGCTACTGCGCCTGCAGTAACACCTGCTGTAACAAAAAATTTTCTGCGCGAATCTTTATGTTTGTTTTCACTCATAACTATCTCCTATTAATTCTTAACAATTTGCTACTAATTTATAAAAGTAACACTTGCATTTATGGATTAACTATAAACCTATATTATTTTTTTTGCACATCACAAATCATATACTTAGCTAGGGGTTTCCCTAACTCAATAAGCTTGCTGAGTCTTAATGAGCATGCCTTTTCCAAATAATGCTTAAGTAAAAAATAGATTGATTTTTTATAACTTTATTCAACCATGTCCATGGCATAAGCTTCCACCTCGAAAAAGGCTTTAGCTAGCATGGCAACGGATTTGTAATGATTGGCCGAAGGGTGTACTTCTGTTGCATCGCACAATTCCTGTACCCACGAACGCATATGTTCATCAAAAAACTTCTTTTGCTGTGTCAGGTTAGCGATTGCCAAATCATCCCCGGCAATCAAATAACGCATCACTTCACACAGTGAAGAAATGTGATCTTCACTCTCAGTGATATTTTCAGCAGCTTCTAAGCCTAACTCTTGAAGGGAATCACGTAAACGCACCAATGGTTTTTCATTCAAAAAGCCCGATTGGTAATAAGACCCGTATAAAAAGACTTCTGGTTTACCAATACCAATAAAGAGCTCTTGATGTTCATCTGCCCATTCCTGAGCAGTAGAAGATGAAGCAACTCGGACCAATTCATCCCAAGCCTGAGTCAAGGTTGCACTGTCAGGTGCCTCAGATCCAGTGCCATAAGCAGCAGATGCGGCAATACGGTGCAACAAATCATCGTCTGGGGCTTGATAGAAAAGCGCTGCCAATAAACCATAAAGGTCTGCGCGAGCTACATCTTCCTCTAATCCATCGACACTTAAAGAAGTGATTTCTTCATCTAATTTTTTTTCCATATCACTCATCAAACCACATCGTTATCGTTAGGTTTATTCATCATGTCAATCACGCGACAGTCACTGCACATCTTAAGACGCTCAGTGGCTGCGCCCGAGAACGCCGCATGCAATGACAATTTACCAACCATGAGCTCAACCATTTTCAGAGTGCCGAATGCCTTACCACAGCTGACGCAATGAAAGGGTTTTGTTTCGTTGAGTACCACAGTCTTTTTTCTGATCTCGGTCGTTTGTAAACGCGGCGCCAGAGTCAAAGCATTTTCTGGGCAGGTTTGAACACACAAACCACATTGCACACAGTTGCGCTCAATCATCGATAACTGTGGCGCATCTGGGTTATCGCGAAGAGCGCTTTCAGGGCAGGCGCCCACGCATGACATGCACAGAGTACAAGTATCTTTATTAACAAGTACGCTTCCAATTGGAGAACCTGCCGCTAAAGCCAGAGGCTTCTCAGCAGTGACTTTGATTGAACCGTGCAACATCAAATGCTCTAAAGCAGCTTCTAATGTTTCACGCTTCTCATTGGCAAACGCAAAAGTTGCTGCTGGGCATAAAGCTGCTTTTGCAACCAAGCCTGCAACTTGTTTTTCTAAAGCTTGAGGGCTGTCAGCTTGCAACAGAACAATGCTGTCTTTGGCGTAACCCAGACCTTCGAGCATCGATTGCGCAACCGTCACTTGACTTGCTAATGCTTGCTGATATTCGGGTGCCTCATCGCCGCTTAACAAAATTGCGACTTGAGCAAAACCATGAGCCAAGCCACCCAACCACAAGTCCATACCGGTTGATGCGCTGTGGTGCAAACCAAGTGGGATTAGATGGGCTGGCAAACCTTTATGTTTTGCTTTATCTGTAGCTGCAAGACGGCCCAAAGATTGAATCAACTCTTGACCCCTGCCATTACTGTGCAACAGCAAACTAGGCGCCAATTTTGCGCCAGCAGTTTGATAAGCTTTGGTCATTACTTTGATTTGCTGACCTTGATAAGGAACGCTAGGATAGTTATAACGCATAGCGCCTGAAGGACATACAGTGGCACATGCACCGCAACCCATACAAAGATTTGGATTGACCTTGACGGTTCCTTTGCCATCTCTGAATTGAGATTCAATGGCTTGCGTAGAACAAACATCGACGCAAGCAGAGCAACCTACTTTGCCATTGCGTCCATGAGCACAAACTTTTTCGTTATAGGCAAAAAATTTAGGCTTTTCAAATTCGCCAACCATGCCCATTAACTCAGAGGCTGCGATCGCTTGATCCAAAGGATCTGATTTTGGGGCGTAATAACCTTGGGGTGGTTGACTCATCTTCAAGACTGGTTCTCTTGATAAATCAAAAATCAAATCCCATGAATCAGTGCGACTTGTGTCAACGCGATCAAAATTAATTGCGCCGATTGCAGAGCAGGCTTTTACACAAGAGCGATGACTTTTACACTTGTTCAAATCAATTTGATAACTGAGGTCAATCGCATCTTCAGGACAAGCATCCACGCAAGCGCCACAGCGAGTACATAACTCAAGATCAATCGGATTCTCTTGGGTCCACTCAACAGAAAATGCGCCAAGATAACCTTTGAGGTTTTTGATCTTGCCGCTGTAAACAGGAAACTCACGAAGCTGCGGCAATGAACCCTTATCAGTACACAGCACACCAACGCTCATATTTTTGGATAAACGTTCAGCCCATTGAATGGCAGCATCTCCTGGGCCAATCACCAATACACGTCCACCACTTTGATAATTGACTGTATTTACAGAATCTGGCTCAGGCAAAGAGGCCATGGCTAACAATGCTGCGATCTTTGGCATGGCATTTTTCGCATCACCAGACCAACCACCAGTCTCACGGATATTCACAAACTTGATTGGGGCAATCAGTGGTTTTTCTTGTTCACTGGCAACTTCATCAAATAAACGCTTCTCTTGAGTACAGGCGAGCACAATCTCGTCCGACCCCTGAGTAGCAGCTATGAAAGTGCCTACCTCTTGTCTGCACAAGGCGTTATTGAGCGAAATGTTTTTACTGTCAACGCCTATCCCTTTAGCTATCTGAATGATATCTATGGGCATGGTTTGATTACAGCTACAAACAAGCGTCTTCTTTGTCATCCTTTACCTTCAGCCATTTAATTCAATACATCTGGCTTTTTATGTTTTTGTTTGAGTTTTTAAATCTATCTTTATTTCTGCATTTACTGCTGGCATATCTGTTGATTCTTGAGAATTGCCTAATTCTGGTGATTTTGCCGAATTTTCAGCATTTATAGCACTAGGACTTACATCGGTCTGTGAATTTGCATCAGACAGAGCTTTCTCATCTGCAGCCTCTTTTTCTTCTAAAACTCTCAAACGCTCGTGATACTCGGCTCTTTCAATGCGCTCATCCTCTTGATCAGCCAATTTTTCTTCGGCTGTTTTAAATAAACCAAGCATTTTTGATTGATTCATTGATTTGAGCATCTCTAAAGGAATCGGATCTGCCTTTGAATAATCATCAATGTAAATGTCCAAGCCGTCCATGATGTTGTAGCGCGGATCGGAAAAAAGCTTTTGCATCGCCGCCTTTTGCACTTCAGGATCAATACCTGGTTTGACGTATGCAGAAAAATCAGAATCATGAGTTAGCTTTAGAACATCCTCAAGGGTAGGCATCGCTTCTGATGTTTTAGCCAGAGGGGCAGCAGTCTCAGCATCTTTTAGGCCTTTTGAGTCTTGAGTGGGGGCATCAGCAGATTTTTTTGGTTGAGCAGGTAATTGACCCTCAGATAACTCTGACGGCAATACCTCTGGCTCGGCACCTAATTTCTTTTTGGACCAACGATTTAAAAAACCAGCCATTAGCTCGCCTCATCTTTTGGTCTATGTGCCCCTTTGAATGAAGCGGGGCGAGCACGTTTTTTAGGCTCAGGCTTATAGTTTTCCATCACAAAGTCTGATAACCATTGAGCAGTGTCTGAATCCAATGGAACATTTTCAACAGTCTCGCCGCCATCCAACAAACGCCCAGCTTCGTAGTAACTGATGCTTAAGAAGTGAGGAACCGCAATGGGGTCACCACCATTTGGATGATCTTCAAGACGCCACATCACAAACCATGCAGGGTGTGTTGAGGTTGAATTCAAGTAATAGCCCTCAGACTCATCCTTGTACAACTGAATCTCAAAACCTGTGTAAAGCCATCGTTCAGTTTTTTCATCGCTTCGCATGCAGATAGCAGGTCGATCTGAAAGAATGTGATCTGGTTTTTTATGAGCAAACTGGCCGATGTCGTAAACCACTTCATCCAAAACCCAACGGTAAGACTGCCATGGATTATCGATGAAGTCTTTGCGCATCACAACCGCAAGCTGTAGTTTCATGGTTTAGGTGTTCTGCACAACAATGCTTGGGAACTTGCTACTCATGTCTTTTGACATTTCAGCCACCTGAATTGCGATCTTGCGAGCAATCCCTTTATAAATAGCACTGATGGCACCATCAGGATCAGCCACCACTGTTGGGCGACCAGAGTCAGCTTGTTCACGAATCGATAAATTCAATGGCAAACTGCCCAAGAAATCAACGCCGTAGTCAGTACACATTTTTTGCCCGCCGCCCTGACCAAAAATATGCTCCTGATGATCACAGTTAGGACAAATATAAATGCTCATGTTTTCAACGATGCCAATGATTGGAATACCCACCTTCTCAAACATCTTGAGACCCTTGCGCGCATCCAACAAAGCAATATCTTGTGGGGTTGTCACAATCACAGCGCCTGTGACGGGCACCTTTTGCGACAAAGTTAACTGAATGTCGCCTGTGCCTGGCGGCATGTCAACAATCAAATAATCTACATCACGCCAATTTGTTTGGCGCAGTAACTGCTCAAGTGCCGACGTGACCATTGGGCCACGCCAAACCATCGGACTATCTGGATCAATCAAAAAGCCGATGGAACTTGCTTGCAAGCCATGGCCTTCCATCGGTTCAATGGTGTTTTCAGCAATTGACTCAGGACGACCTGTGATACCCAACATCATTGGCTGACTTGGGCCATAGATATCAGCATCCAAAATACCAACCGTGGCGCCCTCTGCGGCTAAAGCCAAAGCCAAGTTAACCGCTGTGGTGGATTTACCCACACCACCCTTACCACTGGATACTGCGATGATATTTTTT
>CAXNHG010000005.1:0-11487 GCA_964202085.1 Polynucleobacter sp.
TCTTCTTCGCTTAAACGGCCAGATATGAATTCACCCACAGCGTCAAATGCTGAAACAATGTTCAACTCTTTTCCTTGGTAATGCCCGGCTTTGATTGTGCCGCCATAAACATAAATACTTGGTACGTTGGTGCGGGCCATCGCCATCATGCCGCCTGGCATATTCTTGTCGCAACCACCAACCACAACAACGCCATCTTGCCAAAGGCCGTTCACACAAGTTTCAATTGAATCTGCGATCACTTCACGAGAAACCAATGAGTACTTCATGCCCTCTGTGCCCATGCCCATACCATCAGAAATGGTGGGAGTGCCAAAAATTTGAGAATTACCACCACCTGCCTCAATGGCTGCTACTGCAGCATCAGCGAGACGCTGTAGACCGCTATTACATGGTGTGATGGTTGAGTGGCCGTTCGCCACACCAATCATGGGCTTGTTATCAAAATCAGAATCTTTATAGCCCATTGCGTAATACATAGAACGGTTAGGTGCTCGTGCAACACCTTCTGTGATCATTCTTGAGCGCTCATTCATGCGCTTAGGCTTTTTTTGTTCTGACATACAGTATCTCCAAGAGCTAATTTTTAGCAATTTTGTGTGTAAACCGCTATTTTGCCTTTTTTCCAGACCGAACTCACTTTAAAGGGATAAAGCCTTCAAAATACAGGGTAAAGTTCAGTGTATTAATCAAGATTAGCTATAAAAAACAGAAAGAAATGAATGTCAGTCGAGCAAGCGAATAATTGGGATGCCATAGTCATTGGCGGTGGTGCGGCTGGTTTATTTTGTGCAGGCGTGGCTGGGCAATTAGGTCAGAAAGTATTGGTTTTAGACCATGCTGAAGTTTTGGGTGAAAAAATCAGAATCAGCGGTGGTGGTAGGTGTAACTTCACCAATGTGAATTGCTCCCCAGCTAACTTTCTTTCAATGAACCCTAATTTTGTCAAAAGTGCCATAACTAGATACAGGGCCAGTGATTTTATTGAGCTGGTTAAGAGCTACAACATTCCATTTCATGAAAAGCACAAAGGCCAGTTGTTTTGCGATGTATCTGCCAAACAAATCATCGATCTTTTATTTGAAGAATGTAAAAAGGGTAGCGTGATCATCAGGCACCCAGTCACAGTCACAGGTATTAAAAAAATAGAACATCTAGCAGGTGCAACTGAAGATAGTTATTCATGGACGGTTGAAACAGATGCTGGCATTGAAAAAGCCAAAGCTGTTGTCATGGCTACAGGAGGCCTACCTGTGCCAGCCATTGGCGCCACTGACTACGCTCTTGATGTGGCTAAACAATTCAACATCCCGGTGGTGAACATCCGGCCTGCGCTGGTACCTTTGTCTTTCACATCGGATGAGTTTTCTAATTTAAGTGAATTATCAGGCTTGAGTGTTCCTGTGAAAGTGAAGTCTGGAGCAAAGTCTCAGCGCTATGGAGCATGCCAGTTTGATGAGGATTTATTGCTCACTCACAAAGGTCTATCAGGCCCAGCCATCTTACAAGGCAGCAGTTATTGGCATGAGGGGGAGGCCATTCATATCAACTGGTTCAATGATGTTGATATTGACGAGCTTTTTGACGATGATGCTAACCGTTTAAAACTCACTGAAAACATTCTGGGCAGTGTTTTGCCGCAACGCTTAGCCAAAGCATTTGCTGAGCAAAAGAATTTGATGGGGCGCAAGTGGGCTGAAGTTGGTAAGAAAGATCGTCAAGCTTTGAAAGATCTCTTAACCAACTGGGCGGTCAAGCCTGCTGGTACTTTGGGGTGGAAGAAGGCTGAAGTGATGTTGGGTGGAGTTGATACAAAAGCTTTAAATGGTCAAACCATGATGTCCAAAGACAATCCTGGTTTGTACTTCATTGGAGAGTGTGTTGATGTGACCGGTCATTTGGGTGGGCATAACTTTCAGTGGGCATGGGCCAGTGGCTTTGTGTGTGCACATTCATTGGCTCAAGAACCTGCACTAGCAGGGAAATAGATCACCCTTTTGAGGAATGATCACATTTTTCCAATTCAATTCTTGCTTGATCACTGCTGCGAAATTTGAGCTTGCGTGTGATTCACCATGAATCACAAACACCTTGCCCGGGGCAGACTTGAATCCTTTGAGCCACCTCAATAGGCCTGCTTGATCCGCATGAGCTGATAAGCCGCCGATGGTGTGCACGGAGGCTTTAACAAACAGTTCCTTACCAAGTACTTTCACAGGATTTACTTTGTCAACCAAGCGTCTGCCCAAGGTACCCATCGCCTGAAAGCCTGTGATGATGATGGCATTATGACTGTGCGGTAAATTCCAATTCAAGTGATGAACCACTCTGCCAGCTTCACACATACCGCTGGCAGAAATAATGATGGCTCCACCTTTGATTCGATTCAAGGCTTTTGACTCTTCTGCGTCAGCCACAAATTTAAGATCAACGGCTTGATGATTTTTTGCAAACCACTCTAGGGTGTCTTGAGCTTCTTCATCTAAATCATCGAAATACTTTTCAGTGAGATGAGTGGCTGCTGTAGCCATTGGAGAATCAAGCCAAATGTTGAGGTGAGGTAAGCGCTTTTGACGAACCAGCTCAATCAACATCAGGAGTATTTCTTGGGCACGACCCACAGCAAATGCTGGCATCACAATATTGCCACTATGCTTCATGGTTTCGGAGATAACTGTCACCAACTCATTTTTGGTGTCATCCAGAGTGCGATGCAGTCGATCGCCATAAGTAGATTCGACCAGTAAGATATCAGCCGATTCAATCAAGTCAGGGTCTGGCATCAAGGGCTGTCCATACATACCCAAATCACCTGAAGCCACAACACGTTTCTTTTTATCTTCTTGATCAATATCAATCACCGCGATGGCTGAACCCAAAATATGGCCTGCATTTCTGAAGTGAGCTTGAATGCCATCGATTGGCTCAAACACTTGCCCATAGTCGTGAGCTTTTAGTTGGGAGAGGCATTCAGTTGCTTGTTTCACACTGTATAAAACTTGTGGCAAATCTCCGCGCCATTTACCTAATTTTTGTTTTCTCTCAGCTCGTGAAAAATCACTCTCTTGAATATGAGCACTGTCGAGTAGAAGAATATTTAACAGGGCTTTGGTGGCCTTGGTGCAATAAATTGTGCCCTTGAATCCTTGAGCGCAAAGACGAGGCAGTAAGCCGCTGTGATCAATGTGTGCGTGGGTCAAGATCACGAAGTCTAGATCTGCTGGGTTAAAGGGTAGGTCCTCTAGGTTTTTTTCGTCTGCATCTCTTCCGCCCTGAAACATTCCGTAGTCAATCATCAGACAAAACTTCTTTCCCTTGATCACGCCCTCTAAATAATGACGAGATCCAGTGACTTCTCCAGCTGCTCCAAAAAACTTGATATGCATTAATTTCCCTATGGCCTATTTGACTTAATTGCCCAATGATTTCTTGAGAGTTGTTACGATTGCATCAATATCATTGATGACCGCGGCGCCTTTTAGGTGATCACTATTTAAAAACCCATGTTCGTCTGCCTGTTTTAAGAAAGACAGTAATTGGTCGTAATAGTTACCCCAGTTGGCAATGATGATTGGTTTGGCGTGAGCTCCAACCTGAAGACCCGTCCAAACTTCGAATAACTCATCAAGTGTTCCAAGGCCGCCCGGCAAAATTAAAAAAGCATCTGATTTTTCCATCATCAAACGTTTTCTTTCGATGATGTCATCGACCACAAATAATTCGGTGAGTTGCTGCTGGATGGGTTCACGCGAGGTCAGACCTTTTGGAATGATGCCAATCACTGAGCCATTTGCTTCTATGGCCGCTTTAGCAACCGCTCCCATCAGGCCTAAGCGACCCCCACCAAAGACTATGCCAAATCCTGCATAACTGAGCTCTCTGCCAATTTCGGCAGTTTTAGCAATCATGTCTAAATTATTACCGTCGCGTGAGCCGCAAAATATACAAATGTTTTTCTTCATGCCTCAAGCATAATCCACTTCTTACCCCATTTTGAATATAGGGGTGTCTCAGAGTAAGATTTAGGTATTCAGAAAATCAGTCTATAGATATTCAAAGGTATTAATGCTTTCATCCATTTTGGCCATTAGTGCAGGAGCTTCATTGGGAGCAGTGTTGCGCTGGCTATTGAGTTTGGGTTTGAACGCTGTTTGGGCCACCATGCCCTTGGGTACTTTGATGGCTAACTTGATCGGTGCATACCTTGTTGGGCTCTTGATGAGTCTCTTGGAAGCTCATGCAGGAATGTCTGCTGAATGGAAATTGTTTTTGATCACTGGTTTTTTAGGTGGCTTGACCACCTTCTCAACCTTCAGTGCTGAAGTTGTGGCTATTTTGCAATCAGGAGCTTATGTTCGTGCATTTGCGACTGTTGCTCTTCATCTATTAGGTTCCTTAGCGTTGACCATCTTGGGTATTGCTAGCTACCATTGGTTTAAGTAAATATTTTTATAAAACTCTAAGGACACAAGCATGATTTTAGAAATTGTTGACATCAGTATTGACCCAGCTAAAAAAGCTGATTTTGAAAAAGCAGTGGCGGCAGGTGTGGCTGATGCGATTGCTCAAGCAAAAGGCTTTTGTGGCTACAAACTAAATGCAGGTGTGGAAAAGTTGGGGCATTATATTTTGATGATTTACTGGACCACGCTTGAAAATCACACGGTTGACTTCAGAGAGTCAGAAGCTTTCACTCGCTGGAGAGGTCATGTAGGACCATTCTTCTTGAGCCCACCTAATGTTGAGCATTTCACCTTAGCACATAAGTCTTAAGAATTATTCATGAGAGTTATGACCTTGCTTTAAGGTTGGCGGGGTAAAGAAAAAGGGGCTTAATTGAGCCCCTTTAATCTTTTAAGAACGCCAATCAATGATTGATCAAGCTTCCATGATTGGAATTTGTTCAATCTTTGTTGCATTTTCTTGTTCAACATAACGTGCAATGAATGCACCGTTGCTGTTCATTGGAAGTTTTGCCCATACTGTGTAACCTGCGCCAGGCACAACACGCATTGGCTCACCTTTTTGGCTGAAAATTTCTTCAATGACAAAATCAGCGTTACCACTTGGCTGAATGATTTCTAATTTATCGCCAACAGAGAAGCGGTTCTTGACTTCAATCTTGACCAATTGTTTTTCATTGTCAACATCAATCACATTGCCAACATAAAGACTGCGACCTGAAAGTGAGAAGCCGCGTAAATAATTTTGTTGATCTTTGTCTGGGAGACGGACATAGAAACCATCCGTGTACCCACGATTTGCCAAACCTTCTAGGTGACCCATCAACACTGGATTGAATGGTCGTCCAGCCACAGCATCATCGATCGCAGAGCGGTAGGCTTGAGCTGTTCTTGCCACATAGTAAGGAGATTTGGTTCTACCTTCGATCTTGAAAGAATCAATGCCCATTTCAGTGAGGCGCTGAACGTGTTCAATCGCGCGCAAATCTTTTGAGTTCAAGATGTAAGTGCCGTGCATGTCTTCTTCAATTGGCATCCACTCTCCTGGGCGATTACCTTCTTCTAGAAGATAGATGTCGCCCGTAGCATCTTCGCCAGCTTTGGCTACTTTGTAGTCCCAGCGGCATGAGTTGGTGCAGGTGCCTTGATTAGGATCGCGATGATTGAAATAACCAGACAACAAGCAGCGGCCAGAGTAAGCGATACACAAAGCACCGTGAATGAATACCTCAACTTCCATTTCTGGACAGTCTTGACGCACCGCTTCGATTTCATCAAGAGACAGCTCTCTTGAAAGAATCACTCGGCTAACACCCACTGAACGCCAAAATCTTGCAGCCTGACCGTTCACTGTGTTGGCTTGAACTGATAAATGGATCGGCATATCTGGCCAATTTTCTCTGGCCAACATAATCAAGCCCGGGTCAGACATGATCAATGCATCTGGCTTAAGAGCAATCACAGGCTCCATGTCATTGACATAGGTGCGGGTTTTTCCGCCATGCGGGAAGATGTTTGAAACCAGGTAAAAGTTCTTGCCTTGAGCGTGAGCTGTCTCGATGCCTTCGCGCAAAACTTCAATATTGCCGAAGTCATTATTGCGAACACGCAACGAGTATCTTGGCTGGCCAGCATAAACGGCCGTCGCACCAAAATCGAAGGCGGTGTTGAGCATGGTCAGGCTACCAGCAGGGGATAAAAGTTCAGGTGTTTTCATAGCCCATATTTTAGGCGTTTTCAGGGCTTTTTGCCCGTTAAGCCAATCTTTTGCCTAGGGGTATTTCAGATTGTGAGCAAAAAAAGCTCTTAATTGAGGCAAAAACTTAAAAAAGAGGAGGGAGTAAGAGAGGTTGCCTGATCTATTTTTTTGGGGACAACTATCTAGAACCGCTCATTCGGCCCAAGATGTCGCCATTGGCCAACCGGAAGATTGCCCAAGGGAATTTGCCCAATACGAATACGTTTTAGGCCAATCACTTTTAAGCCAACCAATTCGCACATGCGACGGATTTGACGTTTTTTACCTTCACGCAAGACAAAGCGCAATTGATCGGTATTCTGCCAGCTCACTTTTGCCGGTTTCAAAGCTTCATCATCTAGTTTTAAACCGTGATTGAGAAGTCGCATACCTTCTTCAGTCAAGGTGCCTTCAACACGCACCAAATACTCTTTTTCAATGGGGCTGTTTTCACCAATCAATAGTTTGGCAATACGACCATCTTGAGTTAACACCAGTAAGCCGCTTGAATCGATATCCAAACGACCCGCAGGCGCTAGACCGCGGGTATTGAATTTGCCAGGGAGATTCGCTGATAACTGATGCACAAATTGATTTTCTGGCGTGATCAGTGTGGCAGCAGGTTTGTACTCTCGATCTTCATCGAAATGAGAAATGTATCCAACTGGCTTATTCAGAATGATGGTGTAGCGACGAGCCTGTTGTGCAATCGCTGCTTTTTTTAATTCAATTTTTTGATTGGGGAAGGCTCTAGCCCCTAACTCACTGACAACTTCGCCGTCGACCAATACCAAGCCTTGCTCGATATAGTTGTCAGCTTCGCGTCTCGAGCAAATTCCTTGCTCAGACATTAGTTTTGAAATTCGTACTTTTTCCACAGGGGTGATTATCGCTTACTTGCTATGTTCAAGCCAAAATGGCTCATGTCAGACTGAACATTAAGGTTGTGGAGTTTGGCTATTCTCTTTGAATGACTCTGTTAAAGCTATTTGAAGTTTGGTGTGGATCTTCATCAGTTGCTTGCGCAGCAAATAGATAACTGTACCCATCAATATGGCTAGGATGAAGAGCATGCCCACCGGAGGAAGGATGCTGGAGCTCAAAGCTGAAACTAAAATCATCAAGGAAACAATCGCTAAAACTGGCATCAATTGAGTGAACAGCATTTGAGTGGCGACGACGTCTTCAGAAGAGTGGTTTTTAGAATGAAGTCTTGCATCGGCGAGCAACATGCCAAGAGCCTCTAATTTTTTGTAAATAGCGAATAAAAACGGCGCTGATAGCAACAGGCTTGTGGCCCACATGAAAGCTTGTTGATAAATCTCAGTGAACCAAATTAAGTGACCTGTATCAACATAACTATTAATGAAGGTAAACATTTTGGTGGCTGACAAGAATAGGGTGATGACCACGCAAGCATTCACAAAAACGTGGAATGTGATTCTTCGCACGAATGGTCGGATGTCTGAACGCATTTGATTATCAGAGCGAATTTGACCAAGCCATTCTGAATATTGCACAAATACATTTTTAATAGGATTTGGAATGCGTTTGCCCATCCAATTGCTCAATGGGTCAGACCCTTGGATCAAGTAAGGAGTGAAGAGGGTGGTGATGACGGAAACTGCGACAACAATAGGATACAAGAAGTCACTGGTGACATTTAGCGTTAAACCAAGCGATGCAATGATGAATGAAAATTCACCAATTTGCGCTTTACCCATGCCAACACGCATGGATGTTCTACCATCATGGCCGGTGATGAATGTGCCCATGCTGCATGAGACAACTTTGATGGCTATCACGGCAAAGCTTATGAGGGCAATTGGAATGGCGTACTTCCAAATAACACCCGGATCCAGAAGAAGACCAATGGTCACAAAGAAGATGGCAATGAACATGTCTTTGACGGGTTCAATTAATTTTTCAATCGAGTGAATATGACGAGACTCTGCCATGATGGCACCAATTAGAAATGCGCCCAAAGCAACGCTGTACTCCATTTTTATCACCAATAGGCAAAAGCCAAAGCAAAGACCTAAGACCGTGACCAACAACATTTCTTTGCGGTGAAACTTTGCAACCACATTCAGTAGTCGTGGAATCAACAGGATGCCAACCACCAAAGAAATAGTCATGAATAAAATCAGCTCGCCAATCGTCACGGCTGCATCAACCGCCTCCAGTTGACCGGTTGTGGCGATACCTGTGAGCATCACAATCAAGCTGATGGCAAGAATATCCTCAATAATCAAAATGCCATAAATAAGTTGGGCAAATTTTTCTTTTTTTAAGCCAAGTTCTTCAAGGGCTTTGACGGTGATGGTGGTTGAGGAGATGGCCATCATGGCGCCCAAGAAAATAGAATCCATCGGCGACCAACTAAAGAGGCGCCCAATTTCATAACCAGCCCAAATGAGCAGCACAATTTGAGCAATGGCCGCCACAAATGCGGTTGAACCTACCTTGGCAAGCTTTCTCAAGCTAAATTCAAGACCCAAACCAAACATCAAAAAGACAACCCCAAGCTCCCCCAAAGTTTTAATTGTCTTCTCGTCAGAAATAAATGGAACTGTGGTGGTATATGGCCCGATAATGAGGCCCGCAATGATGTAACCCAAAACAACCGGTTGTTTTAGGTAATGGAAGATCACCGTGACTACGCCGGCAGTGAGCATGATGACTGCCAAGTCCTTGATGAAATCTACTCCATGCATATATTGGCCTCTTTTTAAATTTAACCGCGATAATGTGATTATGGCTTTAATTGTTTTAAATGACGCAAAACTGGCTTTTGGCCACGTTGACTTGCTGGCTAATACCCAATTCTCACTCGAATCCAGTGAGCGCATTGGCTTAATTGGCCGAAATGGTACCGGCAAGTCATCCTTACTCAAGATTTTAGCGGGCTTGGAAAAACTCGATGATGGCAGCTTGCAGTATCAACAGGGCTTGCGCATGGCCTATGTTGCCCAAGAGCCAATCTTTGATGCTGTTGAGACAGTTTTCCACGCGGTTTCGCAAGGAGTTGCTGAAGTCAAGGCGCTCAGAGAAGAATATGAAGAGCTCAGCGTGGCTGAGTGGAATGATGATTCTCATCATCGTTTGGATGAAATTCAATCTCAACTAGAGTCAATGAGTGGCTGGAACTGGGAGCAGCGCGTTCATGAAACCTTGGATCGTTTACATTTAGACCCAGATATTGAAATTGGTGCTTTGTCTGGCGGTAATCGCAAGCGCGTGGCGTTGGCTCAAGCATTGGTTGCGGTTCCCGATGTTCTTTTTTTAGATGAGCCCACCAACCACTTGGATTTAGATTCAATCACTTGGCTAGAAGAGTTATTAAAAGCATTCAAGGGCTCAGTGGTGTTGATCACGCATGACCGTGCTTTCTTGGATGCTGTGAGCACTCAAATTGTGGAGCTCGATCGTGGCATCTTAAGAGGCTACCCAGGCAACTTCACAGCCTATGAGACTTTAAAAGAGCAAGAGATTGCCTCTGAGGCATTGGCCAATGCTCGTGCTGACAAACTATTGGCGCAGGAAGAGGTTTGGATCCGCAAAGGTGTTGAAGCTCGTCGAACCCGAAGTGTTGGACGTATTGCTCGTCTTGAAAAACTCAGGGAAATACGAGTAGCGCGCAGAGACGCTATGGGACAGATCAAGTTATCGGTTGCCTCGGGTAACCGCAGCGGAAAAATTGTGGCTGATTTAGAAAATGTCAGCAAATCTTATGATCGCCCAATTGTGAAAGACTTCACTGCCACAATCTTGCGTGGTGACAAGGTTGGCTTGCTGGGCCCTAATGGCGCAGGCAAAACAACACTACTTAAGTTGATCCTTGGATCTATTCAGCCTGACAGCGGTACTGCCACCATGGGCTCTCAAATTGATGTGGCTTATTTTGACCAAATGCGCGAAGGCCTCGATCTGAACGCAACACTGGCGGACTACATCAGTCCTGGTAGTGAGTGGATTGAAATCAACGGCGCACGCAAGCACGTTAAAAGTTACCTAAATGATTTCTTGTTCTCTCCCGAGAGAGCGAATTCACCCGTGAGCACTTTATCAGGCGGCGAGCGCAATCGACTCTTGCTGGCCCGATTATTTGCCAGACCAGCCAATGTCTTGGTTCTTGATGAACCGACCAACGACTTGGATATAGATACCCTGGAATTATTAGAGCAATTACTTCAAGATTACAAAGGCACCGTTTTCTTGGTCAGTCACGACAGAGCGTTTTTAGACAATGTGGTCACCTCAATCATTGCTTATGAGGGGGACGGTTTTTGGCGCGAATATGAGGGCGGTTACGAAGATTGGAAAATTCAGAAAAAGAGATCGGATGAGTATCGAAGTAATCAGTCTGGAAGCTCTGAACCAGCTAAATCAAAGTCTGCTGTATCAGAGTCCGTTAAAGTCACATCAAATAAAGAAGCTCTAAAGCCCCAAAAGTCAGCGGTGCAAAAGTTAAATGGCAAAGAACGTGAAGAGCTTGAGGCTATTCCATTACAAATCGATGATCTTGAAAAAGAACAAGCCAGCATCAGTGAGAGATTGGGTGATTCTGAGATTTATAAAAATAGACCTGTTGACGTAGTTTCCTTGCAGGAGAACCTGAAAAACATTGAAGGCAAACTCAGTGCGTTGATGTCTCGCTGGGAAGATCTTTTAGAGCGTTCAAATTCTTGAAACGATTTCTTAAAGCCTTCAGACTCTTAATGTATTAAGTATCAGTGAAGTGCTGCATAAATTGCTGCCGCAAGGAGTACAGCGCTTCCTAGAATAGCGCTGATCACACTTCGCCTATTCTTGGGATTCTTTTTCCCGAAATCATATTGAAATTTTTCTGATGCAATGTTTGTCAAAGGGGCGCCGAATTGATCGAGGCTTGTTTCAACTGAATCGATCATCTCTGCGGGGCCACAAATCAAGAACTGCGCTGTCTTTGGATTAATTTGATTGGCACTCAGTATTCTTTCAAGTGTTGTTGCATCCAGCACCCCTGTGAGACCCTGCCAATCACTTGTTGGTTCAGAGACTAAATGTACTACTTCTAGGTTTTTGAATGATTCAAGCTTTACCATGTCTTTGAGATTAACCGCTTGCTCCACCACTCGATTGCCGTAAATCAATAAAATCTGTTTATTCATTAAGCTTGTATCTTGGTCACGTTCCATTTGGCGCAAGATACTGATCATTGGAGCTATACCAACACCCCCTGCAATCATGACCTGTTGATCATGCTTAACTGAAAATGCCTCAACACCAAAATTGCCATAAGGA
>CAXNHG010000006.1:0-11226 GCA_964202085.1 Polynucleobacter sp.
GACAAAGCCACTGGCAAAGAAAACAAAATCACCATCAAAGCTAACTCTGGTTTATCTGAAGAAGAAATCAAACGCATGGTCAAGGATGCGGAAGAGAACGCTGAAGAAGACAAGAAGTTGCGTGAATTGGTAGACGCAAAAAATACAGCTGAAGCTTTGATTCATTCAACC
This sequence comes from Polynucleobacter sp., assembly GCA_964202085.1. GTDB lineage: Bacteria > Pseudomonadota > Gammaproteobacteria > Burkholderiales > Burkholderiaceae > Polynucleobacter. The sequence continues at coordinate 172 of CAXNHG010000006.1, forward strand.
AAGAAAGCCCTTGAAGAGCATGGCGCTTCTTTAGAGGCTGGGGAAAAAGAAAAAATTGAAGCTGCCATGAAAGACTTGGATGAAGCAGGCAAGGGTACCGACAAAGATGCCATTACTGCCAAAACTGAAGAGTTGGGCAAGGTTAGCCAGAAGTTAGGTGAAAAAGTGTATGCTGCAATGGCTGAAAAAAACCAAGCAGCGCAAGCTGGCGGTGATAATGCTAAACCTAAGGACGACAATGTCGTTGATGCAGAATTCAAGGAAGTAAACGACAAGAAGTAAGGAATAGTTTTGGCTAACAAGCGCGATTTTTATGACATTCTGGGGGTAGCTCGGAATGCCACTGACGAAGAGATCAAAAAATCTTATCGTAAGTTGGCAATGAAGTACCACCCAGACCGCAATCCTGATAGCAAAGAGGCTGAGGATAAATTCAAAGAAGCCAAAGAGGCTTATGAGATGCTATCTGATCCTCAGAAGCGCGCTGCCTATGATCAATATGGTCATGCTGGTGTCGATCCTAATATGGGCGGCATGGGTGGCGGTCAAGGTTTTGGTGGCTTCTCGGATGCCTTTGGCGACATCTTCGGCGATATTTTCGGGGGTGGCGCTGCTGCTGGCGCTCGGGGTGGCCGTGGTGGACCTCAGGTCTATCGTGGTGCCGATCTTCGCTACAGCATGGAGATTTCGCTTGAGGAGGCTGCTCATGGTCATGAAACTCAGATCAGAGTGCCAAGTTGGTTAAACTGCGAAAACTGCGGCGGTGAGGGTGCTGAGCCAGGCACAAAAGTTGAAACATGTGGCACATGTCAGGGCGTTGGCCAAGTCAGGGTTTCTCAAGGCTTTTTTTCTATGCAGCAAACTTGCCCACGATGCAATGGATCTGGCAAGCATATTCCCAAGCCATGTAAAAAATGTCATGGTGCGGGCAAAACAAAATCTCAAAAAACACTTGAAGTTAAAATCCCTGCGGGCATTGATGAAGGCATGAGAATTCGTTCGGCTGGTAACGGAGAGCCGGGTGTTAATGGTGGACCAAGTGGTGATTTGTATGTTGAAGTTCATATCAAAGAGCATTCAGTGTTCGAGCGTGATGGCGATGATCTGCATTGCCAAATGCCGATTTCATTCATTGATGCAGCCTTGGGTGGTGAAATCCAGGTACCGACACTATCAGGCAAAGCCAGCTTCGATGTTCCAGAAGGAACTCAGAGCGGTAAAACATTTAGATTGAGATCAAAAGGCATTAGGAGCTTAAGAACATCTTTGCCAGGTGACTTGTACATTCATGTTCAGGTAGAAACGCCAGTGAAACTCAATCAAGAGCAAAAAGATATTTTGAAGCAATTGGATGAGAGTCTGAAATCGGGTGGAGCCAAACACAACCCTCAACAAAAGGGTTGGGTGGATCGCGTGAAAGACTTCTTTAATTAAGTAGATTTAAAGCAGTGCTCAGGACCGGGAAATTTCCCTGTTTTGACTTCTTGGACGTAGGATTTAAATGCGGCTTCGATAGAGTTTTGCCCAGTTAAGAAGTTTTTAACAAATTTAGGACTTCTTCCGGGGAAAGCACCCAACATGTCATGCATCACCAACACCTGACCAGAGCAATCAGGCCCCGCACCAATACCAATGGTTGGAATTTGGATTATTTCAGTTACTTTTTTACCAAGTTCTAATGGGATTGCTTCTATAACTAAAAGTTGGGCGCCTGCTTCTTGCAGAGCTTTCGCATCATTGATCAAGGTTTGTGCTGATTCTGTGGATTTGCCTTGAACTTTGAAGCCACCCAAGGTGTGAACTGATTGAGGTAACAAGCCCAAGTGACCACAAACAGGAACACTTCTTTCAACTAAAAACTTCACGGTCTCCGCAAGCCAAGTGCCGCCTTCTAACTTCACCATGTGAGCGCCAGCCCTCATCAGTTGCGCTGCGCTTAACATGGCTTGCTCAGGCGTTGAATATGACCCAAAGGGCATGTCAGCGATCAAGAAAGTAGATGCTTGTCCTTTGGCAACGCAACGGGTGTGATACACCATGTCTTCAATCGTCACGGGGAGGGTGCTAGATTCACCTTGAATAATATTGCCTAAAGAATCCCCAATCAAAATCACATCAATGCCTGCCTGATCCATGAGGGCTGCAAAACTTGCATCATAAGCAGTTAAAACAGCAATTTTTTCTCCTGCTTCGCGCATTTCTTGAAGCTTAGAAATGGTCACAAGGCCACGCTTGGTGGCTGATTCTTGTAAATAACTCATGTGTATCTTGCCCTTTAAATATGCTGACTAGGGCAATTGCACCCTTGCACCCTATTAATTCTTTGGTGCTCAACATTTGGTATGTATTTCGCTAATTTACCAAATCCTGGCAAGTCAATATCCGGAGCGATTTCTAAGAGGGGAAAAAGAACGAATGATCGTTCGATCATGCGCGGGTGTGGAATCGTTAATCTTTCGTTTTGAATCGTTAAATCATCGTAAGCCAAAACATCTAAATCAAGTGTGCGGGGGGCGTTGATATAGGGACGCTCTCTACCAAAAGTGTTTTCAATATTTTGACAGATAGATAAAATGTCATCTGGGGATAATTGAGTTTTAAGTGAAACAACCGCATTGATAAAATCAGGACCTTCGGCACCAACGGGGGCACTCTGATACATACAACTGCGCGTGAGTACCCGCAACTCAGGATGTTGAGCTAAACAAACAATGGCGTCTTTGATGAGTTGCTTCGTATCACCAATGTTGCCACCAAGACCAATGAAGGCCAATGCCATTGGAACTCCCTTTTCAATATAACTGTACTTTATCGTTTTTTTAATTAGTTTGCTCGACTACTGGTTTTATAGCTTTTGAGCGGGTTCTGCGCCGCTTTTTTTTGGGAGCAGATGATGATCCAGCCGCCCCCGGGGTATTTTTAACCTGTAGCATCAAATCTGCTCTTAAGAGATCGTCACCTTGCCAAAAATCAGTCCACCATTGACCAATTTCAGGATCAATTTCTTGGGTTTGACAGCGCAGCAACAAGAAATCGTAAGCAGCTTTGAATTTTGGACTTTCAACCAAGCGATAAGGGTATCGGCCCACGCGCTTTTCTAGGCGAGGTTGCATAGTCCAAATTTCTCTCATGTCAGCTTCATGCCTTCTTTGCATGCCCAAAAATTCTTTTTGACGTTCAAAGACCTGATCGATGGCAGCATGTAATGCTGGGACTGCTGGCATGGAAGTATTTTCAAAATTAATCCATGCTTCTTGTACGTCATGCCAAAGAAGCGTGGCGAACAAGAAACTGGCTGACACTGGTTTACCAGATTTGATTCTTTCGTCAGTATTTTCTAGCGACCTCTTAACAAAAGTAGTTCTGTCTTCATCACTCAAAATAACCTCAATGAGAGGAAGTATTTTGTGATGTAAACCGACTTTTTCTAAACCCTCAATCGAAGCCCAGGCATGGCCGGACATGAGTAACTTAAGAATCTCATCAAACAGTCGTGAGCTTGGCACGTCCTGAATCAAATCGCCCAATTGCTCGATGGGGGCAAGGGTTTCTTTTTCAATCACAAAGCCAGTTTTAGCCGCAAATCGAATGGCTCTGAGCATGCGAACAGGATCTTCGCGGTATCGCTGCGTTGGTTCCCCAATCATTCTGATAATTTTGGCATTTAAGTCTTTCATGCCATCGTGGTAATCCAGTACAACTTCAGTTTGCGGATCGTAGTACATCGCATTGATGGAGAAATCTCTGCGCGTGGCATCTTCCACCTGATCACCCCAGACATTGTCGCGAAGAATTCTTCCACTAGCAGCCACATCAGCTTGATCAGCTTGAGCATGCGCTCTAAATGTTGAAACCTCAATGATCTCCGGACGCTCTTTACCGTAAAAAGTGACGTGCACGATTTGAAATCTTCGACCAATCAACCTTGAGCGACGAAATAGTTTCTGAACTTGATCAGGCGTGGCATTGGTTGCAACATCAAAATCTTTGGGGGCAATGCCCAGTAGCAAATCACGAACGGCGCCTCCCACGATATAGGCGTCATAACCTGCTTCTTGAAGAACATGAGTTATTTTGACAGCATTCTTGGAAAGTAAATCAGGGTTGATTCGATGGACTCGCTTATTGATTTTTTGAGCAGTTAGCGAATGACCGTGAATCAGCTTCTTTTGACCTGCTGGTTTTTTAAAGAATTTATTGATGAAGCGACGAATCATGCAAATAATTCCAAAATAGGCCACTGATTGTTCAACGCATGCTCACGCAGTCTGGTGTCTGGATTGGTGGCCACTGGGCGAGATACTTTTTCAAGTAGAGGTAAATCATTGATTGAATCTGAGTAAAAGTAACTGCCTTGCACAGCGCTCAAAGACAGCTGTTGATCTTTGAGCCATGCTTCTAGGCGAGTTACCTTACCTTCTTTAAAGTTGGGTAGTCCCAACACCTTACCTGAGAAATTACCAATCAAAGGATCGCCAATCACCTCTGGTTCAGTGGCAATTAAATGATCAATCTGAAATGCCGCAACAATCGGTCTTGTGACAAAGCTATTCGTGGCGGTGACAACGCAACACAAGTCACCAGCATCTTGATGGCGTTTAACCAAATCAATGGCGCTGGATTTAAGTTGAGGTTGAATCACTTCTTCCATGAACTGAAGATGCCATTTGTTTAACTGTGCTCTTGAGTGTTCCGCTAGAGGCTTCAGGGCAAACTCAAGAAAGGCGTAAATATTTAGGCGACCAGCTTTGTAGTCAGCGTAAAAACGTTCGTTTTGTTGGGCGTAGTACTCGGAGTCAACGACCCCAATTTTGGCTAAAAATCTTCCCCATTCATGATCGCTGTCAATAGGTAATAGGGTCTGGTCTAAGTCAAATAGGGCAATTTGTGTCATCTATGTAGCATTATGCTCAATTTTTTTGAGCAAGCATTTCTTTCAATAATGGCAGGGTGATTGCTCTTTTGGTTTCAAGAGAGTAATTATCCAAAGCTTCTAACAAAGACATCAGGCTTGGCATGTCACGATGAAAGTGTTTTAAGAGCCAAGGAGCCACCTCATTGGAGATTTGTAAGCCTCGTTGGGCAGCAGCTTGGTGAAGCGCTTGTAATTTTTCAGAATCAGATAGAGTGTGCATCTGAAACACCAAACCCCACACCAAACGCGTTTTTAAATCATCGCGTATTTGTAAATTAGAGGAGGGTGCAAGGCTGGCGGTGATCAAGTGTTGGTGGCTTGCTTCGCGAACCAAATTGTGAAGCCTGAATAAGGCGCCCTGAGCAAATTCACTCAGATGGTCAATGTCATCAACACAAAGCAAACCTGGTGCCTGACTGTTTTCTATCAAAACGTCGGCGCATGCACGCCATTCATCCATGCTGCTGTCGTGATTGAGCAAGAAAGCATTGATGCCCAACTCGGTCGCTTGCAATTGAAGGGCCGATAAGAGGTGGGTGCGACCAGATCCACTAGTACCCCACAAGTGAATCATCTTTGAATCAGCATTTAAAGCAGCTTGATCTTGTGGGGCTTTTTGCCATCGGTTCTGAACATCTTTTAAAACAGCCATTAAATTTTCATTGCCAGTTGCAATGAAGTTGTCGAGTGTTGGTTTTGGTGTGTGACCAAGATCAAGCGCTATTTGGCGTGGCATGGATGGTAATTGAGACACCAAGACTAACCTTTGTACCAAGAAGAGTTTTTATAGAAGGTCATCAAATGCCGCCCTACAACCAACACAATCGCACTCATTGGAAGAGCTAAGAGGATTCCGAAGAAGCCAAACCAACCACCAAAAAGTATCAAAGCAAAAACCACCAATACTGGATGCAGGCCAATTTTCTCTCCCACTAATTTAGGTGTTAGGAAGAAGCTTTCGATTGTTTGACCCACAATGTAAAGTGCTAGCACAGCCAAAATGCTGACCCCTGTTTCTGCCTGTAAAAGAGCAGACAGTAGAGCCAGGATCAATGCGACACCATAACCAATGTAAGGGATGAAGATGGCTAAGCCCGTGAAGAGGCCAAGCGCAATTGCCCCAGTCATACCTAAGAAGTAAAGACCCATTGAGTAATAGATGGACAGGATTGCAATCACCAAGAGTTGGCCTCTTAGGTATTGAGATAAGAGCTCATCGATCTCCACCAAGATTTGTTTGGTTTGATCAAGCCATCTTGGAGGAATCATCGGGCTCATTTTTTTGAAAAAATCTTCCCACTGAATGATCAAATAAAAAACCACAAAAATGATTAAAACAAGACCAACGATGCTGCCGATGATGGTTTGTCCGGAATTCAGGACTGTTGATAAGCCGCTGCTGATCAATGTATCGGCATTGTTTGACAGGTGTGCACTGACTTTGGTTTGAATTGTTTCTTGAATTTTTTCTAGGTCAAAGCCAAGCGCTAAACTGTCCAACCAAGGTTGAATGAGATTTTGAATTTGCTCAAGCCAAGTCGGGAGTTGTTGCCTTAAAGCGGGCAATTCTTTCTGTAAAACACTTAAAAAAAGCATCATCAAGCCAAAAATACCTAAAAACCCCAATAAAACAGTCGAAATTGCAGAGACAGTTTTATGTATCCCAGGGCGCAGAAGACACTTGTATAAAGGCCTTAAGACATAAGCCAGGATAAATGCAGCCAAGAAAGTTGTTAATAAAGAAGCCATAGGTTTAGCGTATCCACTAGAATTCTAAGATTCTACTGATTCAAATACATTTATAGCCATGTCTGATCAAAATTCTTCTCATTCCAAAGGTCTTTCTTACCGCGATGCGGGTGTTGATATGGAGGCTGGTGACGCGCTGGTTGAGCGTATCAAGCCAATGGCAAAGAAAACTATGCGCGAAGGCGTTTTGGCCGGTATTGGGGGTTTTGGGGCTCTTTTTGAGGTACCTAAGCGCTACAAAGAGCCGGTATTGGTATCTGGCACTGACGGGGTTGGCACAAAGTTAAAGCTTGCTTTTGATTGGAATCGTCACGATACAGTTGGTCAAGACTTGGTGGCCATGAGCGTGAATGACATTTTGGTGCAGGGCGCCGAGCCACTATTTTTCTTAGATTATTTTGCCTGTGGCAAGTTGTCTGTTGATACAGCCGCAACAGTGGTGGGTGGTATTGCTCAGGGTTGCGAATTGGCTGGGTGCGCATTGATTGGCGGCGAAACAGCAGAAATGCCCGGCATGTACCCAGAAGGTGAATATGACTTAGCGGGCTTTGCTGTGGGCGCAGTTGAGAAGTCAGTCATTATTGATGGCAGAAGCATTCAAACGGGCGACGTGATTTTAGGTTTGGCATCGAGCGGTGCTCACTCAAATGGCTATTCTTTGATCAGAAAAATCATTGATCGCGCTGGCGCAAAAGCCAATGATGATTTCCATGGTCAAACCATGACGGATGTTGTGATGGCCCCAACCCGCATTTATGTCAAATCAATGTTGGCATTGATTGCCAAAATCAAAGTCAAGGGTATGGCTCACATCACCGGTGGCGGTTTGGTTGAGAACGTGCCACGTGTATTGCCTGAAAACACTCAAGCTGTTTTGCATCGCGATGCATGGCAGTTGCCACAGTTATTCCAGTGGTTGCAAAAAAACGGTGGCGTTGAAGACGCTGAAATGCACCGCGTATTCAATTGCGGCATAGGCATGGTGGTGATTTTGAGTGCGTCCGATTCAAAAGCGGCCAAAGCACAACTTGAGTCTACAGGTGAGACGGTTTACCAATTAGGTGAGATTGTTGAAAGACCTGCTGGCGCACATCAAACCATTGTTATTTAATTCAACAATCATTGAATTTCGGTTTTAAATAATTTGATAGTGAGCAAGCACATCTTGCTCACATCGCTTTATTTGACTTTCATCCAGAGAGTCAACCACCTCTTTTGCTTTCATACCTCTGAGCCATGTTAATTGGCGCTTGGCCAACTGCCTTGTTGCAGCAATGGCTTGATCTTGAAATTCTTGAAAAGTGATATTGCCATCCAAATGATCCCAAGCTTGACGGTATCCCACGGCTCTCATGGATGGCAGGTCAGGGTGCAGGCGAGGGTTTTGACGAGGAACTTTCATCTCGTCTAAAAAACCTTCAGCCATCATGAGCTCAAAACGCTTCGCAATGCGCTCATGCAGGACTGAGCGATCGCTTGGTTCAATTGAAATCAAACGAAGATTGATGGGGGCATTGTGATCATCGCTGCCGCTAGCGTCACTACTGCCACCGCTACCAACTCCGTCACCCCTGCCACTCTCTTTGGGTTGCTCTTGCAACCACTCAGACATGGTCTTACCGCTTAGCAAATAAATTTCTAACGCTCGCTGAACACGTTGAGCATCATTTTTTTCTAGTCGTGCAGCAGTTTCTGGGTCAACCCGGGTAAGCTCATCATGAATAGCTGGCCAACCAAGCTTAGCCGCACGTGACTCAATTTCTGCTCGAATTTCAGGAGAGGCCGCGGGCATATTTGATAAGCCATGGGCGAGCGCACGCCAGTACAACATCGTTCCACCAACAATCAAGGGGATGTTATTTCTTTCTCGTATCTCTTTGAGCCACTGCTTTGCATCATGCGCAAATTTTGCTGCTGAATAAGGATCTTCTGGCTCAGCAATATTGATGCCATGATGACGCACTTCTTGCATTTCGGTTTTACTTGGCTTGGCAGTGCCAATGTCCATGCCTCGATAGACGAGAGCTGAATCCATGCTGATGATTTCTATTGTTTTACCAAGCTGTTTTGCTGATCGAGTGATGGCCATGGCCAGTGAGCTTTTACCACTGGCAGTTGGGCCGACGATGGTGATAACCGGTTGTTCAGATGTCATGTTGAATGGCTGCGTGGCTATGACTTTGCTTGTGAAGCAATCGGATGCAGTTAATGATGACGGTGCTGCTCTTCAAGCTCGATGATCTGCGCTCGGATTTCATCTAAGTCATTTGCATCCTCCGCGCCATCCAAATACGTTTGCATGTCTTCAATAGCGGGCCTGATGTAATCAAGTTGTGCCAACGCAATACCTCGGTCTCTGATTTCTTCTAATGCATCTGGCAGCAAAATAACCAAGCGTTGCTGAACCCCCAAAAGTCTCTCCCATCTTTCTTGCTGTGTGTAGATGGCTTTTAGATTGCGTAAAAAGCGAGACAATATTTCTCGAGAGCTCGATGATCTTAAGAATGCACTCAAAGGTAGCTGATACTCGCCACGATAGCCTTGTGCATCCAAATCTGGATCGAGCATTTGTTGAAGTTCTTCTTTAGACAGGGATGTTCCTGTCAGAGGATCAAGTATCACTTCGCCTTGGGGTAGAGATAGTCGAACCATAAAGTGATTTGGGAAAGAAACGCCTTTGATGTTCAGACCAATTTGCTGCCCAAGCTCCATGAAGATCAAGGCCAAAGAAATTGGAATACCCCGCCTTGTTTCTAGAACACTGTGCAAGTAAGAGTTGTTTGGATCGTAATAGTCGTTGCGGTTGGGCCCAAACCCTAACTCTTTATAAAAGAAGTTTTTTAAGATTTGTAACTTTTGAATCCCAGCCATTTCATGGGTAACGCGTTGCTTGAGTTTGTCACCCAATAAATCTAGTTCATCAAATACATGCTGAACCACCAAATCTGGATAAGCGTGTTGAGCAATCGCAATTGCTGATTCTGTCAAAGGGAAGTGATCATCCTCTGAGACCAATGAAGCAAAGTAATCAAGTTGTTGTGTTGGCATAGTTCTAAAAAATCTGTTTTATGTTGCTTTGTATAAAAAATCTTTAACCCTGAAACCTGTTAACCATAGAGTGCCTAAGTAAACACCACCAGCCAGTGCCAACCATAAACCCAACCAAGTAATTCTGATGAAGGGCGTATTTTTTAATTCTAACCAATCATGTTGATGGGCGCCGTAGTAAAAAATAACACCAATCGCCACCAAGGCAATACTCAACTTGAATAAAAACTTTAGCCACCCTGCATTTTTCGCTAGCAAGCCTTGTTTATGAAGGCCGCGCCATAACAAGTAGGCGTTAAGGCAAGCACCTAAACCAATCGAAAGGGCTAGGCCTGCATGATTTAACCAGGGCACCAAAACAATATTGGCCAATTGAGTTAACACCAACACAATGATGGCAATTTTCACGGGTGTTTTGATGTCTTGTCTTGAGTAGTAGGCTGGGGCTAAGATTTTTCTCAAGATTAAACCAATTAAACCCACACCATAGGCAGCCAAGGCCTGTTGAGTCATGGTCACGTCGACTGCTGTAAATTGACCGTAGTGATACAAGACCGCGGCAAGTGGCTGACCAAATATAAATAATGCCAAAGCTGCTGGTGCCGCTAAGACAAACGTTAACTTTAAGCCCCAGTCTACTAACTGAGCCATTTGTATTTTATCTTCCAGCGCATTTGCTTTCGAGAGGCTTGGCAATAGCACCGTGCCAATTGCAACGCCCAGTAAAGCCGTCGGAAATTCCATCAAACGATCTGCATATGAAAGCCAAGACACGCTTCCCACAGCAAGATGTGAAGCAATATTCGTATTGATGATGAGTGATAGCTGAGCCACTGAGACTCCAAACAGTGCCGGTAACATCAAGCGCAATACTTTTTTCGCGCCTGGGTGATTCCAAGCCTGATTGATCTTGCTAAACCCCAACCCAATTCTGGGGAGCATGCCGATTTTTTTAAGAGCAGGTATCTGAATAGCCAGTTGAGTGATGCCACCAACAATCACGCCAATACCTAAAGCGTAAATGGGCGTTTCAAAGTAAGGGGAAAGCAACCATGATGAAAAGATCATCGATAAATTAAGGAGAACTGGGGTGAACGCCGGAACTGCAAATTTCTTATAGGTATTCAAGATGCCTGCTGACAATGACACCATTGAAATGAGGCCGATGTAGGGGAACATGATCCGAGTCAACGTCAAGCTGGCTTCATGGGCTCCTGTTTCACGAATACCTGAAGCCACCAAGAAAATGATCCAGGGGGCGCCAATCACTCCCAAAATCACGGTTGCCAGCAATGCCCAAAATAACAAGGTGGCAATTGCACTGACCATCAAGGCGGTACCTT
>CAXNHG010000007.1:0-11005 GCA_964202085.1 Polynucleobacter sp.
TCGAGCGCCACGACCTTTGACACGCTCACTGCCATCACGACCGCCTTTGATTTCTAAACGCTCACCATATGGTGGATTAAATAGCATCACACCAGGTTCGGCAAACGGTGACTTGGCCACCAAGGCATCAATTTGTCTCACGTTCGATAAGACACCAGATTGTGCTGGCAAGCCAGCACGCTTCCAATTGTTTTTCACAATGGTGATCATGTTTTCATTGATGTCACATGCAGCCATTTTGAGCTTATTGGCACTCACTAAACCAACTTCAATATTTTTCTTGGCCACTTCACACAAAGCATCCCACTGCTTTTTTAGATCAGGGGTATTGAATGGCTTTAATCGCTGAAAACCAAAACCTTGATCAGCACCTACCAAGTCAACTCGGGTAGGACGATAACGCGTGAACTTATTTTGAGCCTCTGATTTATCCTGAGATTTCACTGACTGATTGTGTGCTTGCGTTGATTGCTCATCAGCCTGTTGATTGTTGATTAAACCTGCACGGATCGAGCCAGATGGAATACCTAAACCGCGATAAGCAGCTTCAATGAGAAAAGTACCACTACCGCACATCGGATCAAACAATGGTTGTTCAGGCTTCCAGCCCGTTAAAGCCAAAATGCCAGCTGCTAAATTTTCTTTTAGGGGTGCAATACCTTTGTCATCACGCCAACCGCGCTTAAATAATGATTGACCACTGGTGTCCAAATAAACAGTGGCATGAGTCGCAGTTAAATGAGCTTGTACGCGAACATCGGGTAATTCAGTATCAATATTGGGTCTGGCGCCCTTCACTTCACGCAAGCGATCACACACCGCATCTTTGATTCTGAGCGTAACAAAGTTCAAACTGGTGAGCGGTGAGCGGTGAGCCGTTAAATCAACCCGCATGGTTTGATCTGGTGTAATCCAATCCTCCCAAGACAAAGATCGCACGGCTTTATAAATATCATCTTCTTTGCGATAAGCCACATGCGTCATTTGTAATAAACAACGACTGGCAATCCGAGAATGTAAATTAATCGCCAAGGCTACTGCCATCGGGCCCGCAACACCCAAACCACCGGTGTTATTAAGTGGTGGCGGATCAATCACCCATGCGCCCAAGTCTTTAACCTCTGAGCGCTCAGATATTTCTTTTAACTCTTCGGCCAAGGGGATCTCTAAACCGCGCGGGCAAACTATAAAAAATTTCATTGGAAGAACTTCCTCGTAAAACCTGGATTACTGATTAAATAAATTTTTTAATTCGTCTGAATTAAAAAGGTTTTACGACCACAAGAATGCTCACGGCCAAGAAAATCACCACTGGCACTTCATTGAACCAACGGTACCAAACATGAGAACGTTTGTTAATACCGACCTTGAACTTTTTATAAATCGAACCGCAAGCGTGGTGATAACCCAAGAGAATGAACACCAACAATAACTTGGCATGCATCCAACCAGAACCTGGGCCCTTGCCCACACCGTAATACAACCAAAGAATCAATCCCAACACCACCGCTGGAATCATCAAAATTGTCATGAAGCGATATAGGCGATAAGACATACCCAATAGACGCTCTAAAACTTGAGGATTGGTTTCTTGTGCCATATTCACATAAATTCGTGGCAAATAGAATAAGCCGGCAAACCAAGCAGCAACAAACAAAATGTGAAACGCTTTCACATACAAATACGCACTACCCATCACCACATTCACTGAATCACTCATCTCAACCATCCCTTTAGGTTTACATTTCTGATATAAATTTTTACTACCGCTAACACTCTGACCATCAAGTTCTAATTCAGGTTCTGATTTCGCCCTGACCAAACACGATGTATTTCATCGAGGTCAACCCTTCAAGACCCACAGGACCTCTGGCATGCAACTTGTCATTGGAAATACCAATCTCTGCACCCAAGCCATACTCAAAACCATCTGCGAAGCGTGAGCTCGCATTGATCATCACGCTGGCGCTATCGACTTCTCTTAAGAAACGCATGCCAGCTGAATAATCTTCTGTGATGATGCAATCAGTGTGATGACTGCCGTAATGATTGATGTGCTCCATCGCCTCATCCATATTGCCGACGATCTTGATTGACAAAATCGGTGCTAAGTACTCAGTAGACCAATCTTCTTCTGTGGCATCAACCAGGTTCTTGATTCCAGCCGCTTCAAGTACTTGCTTGGTTTTTTTACAAACGCGCAACTCCACACCTTTTTCTTGATAAATCTTGCACAAAGGTAGCAAAGAATCTTTGATGGCTGCCTCATGCACCAACAGTGTTTCCATGGTGTTGCAAGGCGCATATCGTTGGGTCTTAGCGTTATCACACACCTTGATAGCTTTGACAGGATCTGCCAAGACATCAATATAAGTGTGACAAATGCCATCCAAATGTTTGATCATTGGCACTCGTGCATCAGCCATTAAACGCTCGATCAAACTCTTGCCACCGCGTGGCACGATCACATCAATGTATTCATTCATGGTGATCATGGCACCTACGGCGGCACGATCAGTGGTCTCAACCACTTGCACGGCATCAGAAGGCAAACCAGCCAAGGCTAAACTTTCTTGAATCAATTTAGCTAAGGCTGTATTTGAATCAATTGCCTCAGAGCCGCCACGCAAAATGGTGGCATTGCCTGACTTCAAACAAAGAGCTGCTGCATCAATGGTCACATTTGGACGAGATTCATAAATGATGCCAATCACTCCTAATGGCACACGCATTTGCCCCACCTGAATACCTGATGGCATCTTTCGAATATTGCTCATTTCACCAATTGGGTCTGATAGCTTGGCAATTTGCTCCAAGCCCTCGACCATGGTGGCAATTGTTTTATCTGTCATAGTTAAACGATCGATAAAAGCAGCATCTTGGCCATTGGCCTTGGCTCGCTCAACATCCTTTGCATTAACAGTCTTAAGTGCCGCCGCATTTTTTTTAACCAATCCTGCCAAATGAATCAAAGCCTCATTTTTAGAAGCCGTGCTAGCACGCGCCATCGCTCTGGAGGCTGTTCGTGCTTTTTGACCAATGCCTGCAATTAAGGCGATTGCGTCTGAATGGATGTCTTTTTGAGTGCTCATAGGCATTACTTTAACTGAAATAAGGGCTTTTATTGAATTCTTCAGGAATTTCAATGAGATAGCTTAGAACTGTTGGAAGTCGCTGAAATCCTTCACTAGAAGTCAATTCATAACTAAATTTCCAAATTAATGGGTGTAATTGGGTGTCCCAATAAGGCACTCTTCAATCTACCCGAGTCGTGTCATCAATAAATTGGTACTTTAGACACTAAACAAACAAGCGCCCCAACATCCTCAAACCATCCCAAGGGTCACTTGGTAATTTTTCTAAGATAGGGCCCGCACCTTTGCGGATTTGTAAACCTTTTGATTGCTGATCAAGACCACTGGCCACCATCAATGCTTTTTGTAATCGGTCAGCACTCAATCTCTGAAGTGCTTGAGGAATCAAGCGCTCTTTATTACCCCACACACGATTCATCTTCATGAGCATTGATAAATTGTCGCCGCGATCAACAGCCTGACGCAGTCGATTAAGCAAACGTATTTCTTCAGTCACCGTCCAAAGTATGAGCACCAAGGGCTCACCCTCACCCTCTAAACCATCCACCATGCGATTAAAGCGCGCCAAGTCTCCAGCTAATAATGATTCAGTCAGTTGAAAAACATCATATCTAGCAACATTCAAAACAGCGTCACGGATGTTCTCTTCTGTGAGCGTTCCCTCTGGATATAACAAACCCAACTTTTGAACTTCTTGATGCGCCGCAATCAAATTACCTTCGATCTGATTGGCCATGAACTGCAAAGCACGCTGTCCCGCTTCACCAGCTTCAACCTGCTGCTTCTGCTGTTTCAAACGACCAGCAATCCAGTTAGGTAAATGAGTTCTGTCAATAGGGTCAATGCGCACAGCAATCGCCGCCTCATCCAAGGCAGTGAACCACGCAGACTTCTGTGTCTGAAAATCCACCCTTGGTAAAAAGATACAAGTCACTGTATCAACTGGACTTTTATCTTTTACTTGAGCATCTATTTGAGAACAAAATTGCTTGATCGCATCAGAGCCGTCACGACCAGGCTTACCAGTGGGTAAACGTAACTCAACATAACGCTTATCACCAAATAATGACATGGTTTGACCTGCGTTCATGAGCGCAGACCAATCAAAGCCTTTATCATGCATCATCACTTCACGTTCAGTGTGCCCATGAGCAATCACCATCGAGCGCAATTGGTCTTGCAGTTCCATGACCAATAAGGGCTCATCACCACTCAACACATACAAGGGATGTGGGCCAGTTTTTTTTGCTTGTGCTAAATGTGCCTCGAACGCATCTGCTTTTTGCATGCTTAGCGACTCTTTGGCTGTGACTCCGAGGGAGTTTGCTGAGAAGGCAACTTCTTGATTGATGCCAAACGGCGCATCAATTGAGTCACGATATCAATACGCATATTTTTGACATATTCAGCCACCTGCTGATCAAAAGCTTGAATATTGGATTGGTTGAAATCAATATCGCGAGTGAGATAAATATCAGACTCAGGCATTAACTCAATACCATTCTGATCAAATGATCTGAAAACAAGTCTTGAGATGATTCGATAAGCCGTGATTTGCCCCGCACTGTTATAAGACAGAACTTGGCGGGCATTTTGCTCAGAAATAATCTCAAGGACTAATTCTGCATCTTTAACATTATTAACAATCTGAATATCATTGACTCGGAACATCATGTCTAAGTCATCACGTAACTCTTGAGTCAAATTACCGCTGATCAAAGCATTTTTATATGGCAAATCAACTTTGCCACGCAAACGCCAACCACAAGCATTAAGAGCGCCCATGGCTAAAATTGATAAACCACCTCCCAAGAGCTGACGGCGCCCAATTGAATAAGTGGTAGTGGTTTTTTTCATGATTTGCTTATTGTGCTCTATTTCAAAATCAATGACTCATATTCATCATTAAATAACAATGTTGACCAATCGACCAGGCACGATGATCACCTTTTTAGCAGGAGCGCCATTCATGGCCTTGATTGCTGCATCACTGGCCAAGGCCAAGGCTTCGATGCTAGCCTTATCTGCATCAGTTGACACCAAAACTTGGCCTCTCAACTTACCGTTCACCTGAATCATCAAAGTGATTTCATTTTGCACAAGCGCTGATTCATCAACCTCAGGCCATGGCGCATCGAATAAATCCCCCCACTGCTGAACATACCCAGCAGCATTCCAAAGTGTGAAGGTGATGTGTGGCACCACAGGGTACAAAGCTCTCAACAAAATACCTAAAGTCTCACGACGCACTTCAGGGCTGACCGTCTTGGCCTGCTCAAGAGCATTGAGCATTTTCATGGTGGCTGAAACCACGGTGTTGTATTGCTTGCGCTGGTAGTCAAAATTGGCTTGCTTTAAGACGCCATGGATTTCCAAACGCAAAGCTGTATCTGCTACGGATAAATTCGCTGGAAGCTCATGCTTGGCGGAATGAACCAATACTGCATGAGCCGAGCCATAGGACCATAAACGACGCAAGAAGCGAGAGGCTCCTTCAACGCCAGAACTGGACCACTCCAATTGCTGCTCAGGAGGAGCAGCAAACATCGTGAACAAACGAGCTGTGTCTGCGCCATATTGATCAATCAAGGACTGAGGATCAATACCGTTATTTTTACTCTTGGCCATCTTCTCGACACCACCAAGGTTCACAGCTTTGCTAGAAGTTTTATATTTAGCTGATACTGGACGACCTTTGTCGTCAGTTTCAACCAAAACGTCTTCTGGGTTCACCCAAGTTTTACGACCATTGGGCTCATCGATGTAATACGTGTCATTCAAGACCATGCCTTGAGTGAGTAAATTACTGAATGGCTCATCAAATTTCACCAAACCTAAATCACGCATGACCTTGGTCCAAAAACGCGCATAGAGCAAATGAAGAATTGCATGCTCAATGCCACCAATGTATTGATCCATCGGCATCCAGTAATCATTACGCTCATCAACCATGGCATCTGCACCCGGTGATGTATAGCGCATAAAATACCAGCTCGAATCAACAAAAGTGTCCATGGTGTCAGTTTCACGACGCGCAGGCTTGCTACATTTAGGACATATGCACTTTAAAAAGTCTTCACGCTTATTGAGCGGATTTCCTGAACCATCTGGCACACAATCCTCTGGCAAGACAACCGGCAAATCCCTTTCAGGCACAGGCACTTCACCGCAATATTCACAATGAATGATTGGAATCGGAGTGCCCCAATAGCGCTGACGAGAAATGCCCCAATCGCGCAAGCGATAGGTTGTTTTTAATTCTCCCAAATTCAACGCAGCCAAATCTTTGGCCACGGCGCGCACTGCATCAGGGTGGCTCAAACCATCATATTTGCCACTGTTAACAGCTTTGACTGTTTCCTTATCGGCATACCAATCTTGCCAAGCACTGGCATTGAACTCTTGACCGTTGATGGCCATGACTGGCTTGATGGTAATCTTGTATTTCAATGCAAAAGCAAAGTCTCGCTCATCATGAGCTGGCACACCCATCACAGCGCCGTCACCATAACTCATCAAAACATAATTACCAACCCAAACTTCTACCTCTGCACCCGTCAAAGGATGAGTGACCTTCAAGCCAGTGGGCATACCCTCTTTTTCTTGAGTCGCCAAATCTGCTTCAATCACACTGCCTTGTTTACATTTCTCAATGAAGGCGGACAAGGCAGGATTATTTTTAGCCGCATGCAAGGCCAAAGGATGCTCTGCAGCCACTGCGCAGAAAGTCACACCCATCACCGTATCAGCACGGGTGGTAAAGACAAACATTTTTCCGTCTTGAATCAACTGACCAGCGCCATCTTTGATTTGATGTGTGAAGGCAAAGCGCACACCAAAACTCTTACCAATCCAGTTTTGCTGCATCAATTTCACGCGCTCAGGCCAACCCAAGGCTTCTAGGCCTGTTAGCAATTCTTCCGCATAAGCTGTGATGTTCAAGTAGTAGCCAGGAATTTCTCTTTTTTCAACCAAAGCCCCTGAACGCCAACCCCGGCCATCAATCACCTGCTCATTGGCCAAAACTGTTTGATCAATGGGATCCCAGTTCACCACCTGAGTCTTGCGATAAGCAATACCCTTTTCCAACATCTTCAAAAAGAGCCACTGATTCCAACGGTAGTAATCAGGCTTACAAGTGGCGATTTCTCTAGACCAGTCAATCGCCAAACCCATCGCATCCATTTGCTTTTTCATATAAGCAATGTTGTCGTAGGTCCAAGTCGCTGGAGCGACATTATTATTCAGCGCTGCATTTTCAGCCGGCATGCCAAACGCATCCCAACCCATCGGCATCAACACGTTATAGCCTTGCATGCGCAACTGACGTGTCATGACATCATTGATGGTGTAATTGCGAACATGACCCATGTGCAATTTTCCAGAGGGGTAAGGCAACATCGAACATGCGTAGTATTTTTTCTTAGGCTGGCCTTTTTTATCTTTGGCCTGCTCATCCACGCGATAAACGTCGCCAGATTTCCAAAGTGTATTGGCCGCAGCTTCAATAGCACGGTGATCGTAATCTTTACTCACTGCTGTTACTTCTGAACTCAAAACAATACCCTTGTATTTTTCTTATGAATGCTGTTGCTTAAAACTGCTTGCAAAATATATTTTATGAAAAATGAAATACTCTTTTTTGACAATCAATTAAATTTTGATTTGCTTAAGCCCTAAGACGTCCTGCATGTCAAAAAGACCTTTGGATTGATTGACCAAAAAACGCCCTGCTCGCACAGAGCCCTGTGCGTAAGACATTCTGCTGGCAGATTTGTGCGTGACTTCAATACGTTCACCATCACCACAGAACATGACCGTGTGATCACCCACAATATCACCACCACGTATTGTGGCAAAACCAATGGTGCCTTCCTCGCGCTCACCCGTATGACCTTCTCTGGCATAAACAGCGCAATCTTTTAGTTCTTTACCCAAAGCCTTCGCAATCACTTCGCCCATCCCAATCGCGGTTCCTGATGGAGCATCGACCTTGTGTTTGTGATGAGCCTCAACAATCTCAATGTCATAACCTGAATTCAAGATCTTCGCAGCCACTTCTAATAATTTAAATGTGGCATTAACGCCCACACTCATGTTTGGCGCAAAAACGATGGCAATTTTTTCGCTGGCTTTTTTAAGCCTTACTTTTTGCACATCAGTAAACCCAGTGGTGCCGATGATCATCTTCACGCCTAAAGCTTCAGCTACATCAAGATGCGCTAAAGTACCTTCGGGCCTTGTGAAATCAATTAAAAAATCAGCGTCTTTTAAACCTTCATTGATATTTGCAGTGATTTTGATGCCTGTACTTTTACCTAAAAAAGATGCTGGATCTTGACCCAGTTGCGCACTTCCCGGAATATCTAAAGCGCCCACCAATTGAGCATTAGGAGTATTCAAGACCGTTTCAATCAACATGCGCCCCATACGGCCAGATGCACCTGCAATGGCAAATTTTAAAGTTGTCATTGTGTATATCTCTGGGTTTTGTTTATGTTTGTTTGTTGTTTGTGTTGTTATTTTGAGTAATTTTTATGTAACTCTAATTAATTTCTAGTGTCACCACGCGGAATTCCAACGCCTTGCGTTGGGTTTGGCACGGTTTGTACTGTTGGAGCAGCATGCTGACTTTCCAACTCTGGGGCAACTGCCTTTCGCTGTGCTCGACTTGAAGACTTAATGCCATCAATCTCAGCAATTAATTCATATTCAGTGGGCAAATCATCAGCATTTATTTTTTTCAATAAATCTTTTTCAAACACCAATGTCACTTGACGCTGCTCAACTAATTGAGTATCACCTCGTTTAAATGCAAACAAGTAATCCCAACGATTTGGGTGCATCGCACTGGTGATTAATGGCGTACCTAAAACAACTTTGACTTCCTCTCGGTCCATACCAAGTTTGAGTCTTTCTAATTGCTCTTTAGAAATAAAGTTACCTTGAACCATGTCCGGACGATATGGCTTCAAAACTTTACCTAATTTGCTTTTGGAGTCTTCGTTGAACTTGGTGAGGCTTTGACATGCAGTCAAACCCACTAAGGCAAAAGCCAATACGACCCACTTACCTAGAGTAAAGGTAGCGCCTGATGTATTTCTGATGTTTGAGTATATTTGCATAGTAAGCCGTGTCTTGTAGAGAATTGATTTTACCGCTATGGGAAGCCCTCACCCCTAAATAATTTAAGGATTAGAGCTTTACTTCAATTAGCCGTCAAACCTACAGCAGTCTAACGTGTTCTAGTGCGGTGTGAGCGTAGGAAAGTCCATAATTTCGTGGTTCTTGACCTCAATAAAGGCAATCAGCCATTTCAACTCGATTATTTTGTAGCTAACATCTTCAAAATCCATGAAAAAACATGTCCATGGCGCCAGTAACGAAGTGTTGCTTTTTAGCTAAGCTATCGACGCGCTGCTTTAGGGCGCTCAATAAAATACTTCCCATTTCAGGGGTTTGCAAGACGCATTCGTGATTTTCAATCTTAAAAACAGGCGATAGATCTTTCGGAATATTGACACCTAAAAATTGATCTAAGTGATACATAGGTATCACCATCCTTGTTTTAAGGTGACTGAGTAATTCACTTTGAACATCGACCAAATAAGGTACAAATTGCTTACTTTTACCTTGATTCCTATACACGTCAAATCTTGCCATCAGAAGCTCCTCCATTCATCAAGTGGTAAGCCACGCTCCTCCACAATCTGATTGGATCTTGCAAAATAATCAGCATGCTCTTGCTGCCATTTTCGAGTTTTTTCTTCTCTTATTAAGCCGCGCAAAAACTCATCGCAAGCCTTAGATATGTTGATGCCCAACAATTTTGCATCTTCAATAACATCAATACTTAAAGTCAAGTTAGTTGCTTTCTTTGTAATGTTTGCTTGGTCAACGATGCACTTAGTTGACGCCTCTTTTACTATCGCCATGACACCCTTTCATACACATTTAATATGCGCATTAAATATGCGCATATTTTACACAAATAAAGAAATAAAAAAAGGCCTCATTAAATGAGGCCTTTCTAGGATTCGGGTGCTTAAAAATTACTTCGCAGCCATCAATGCCTTGGTTGCATTCAACATCTGGCAGCTGTATCCCCACTCGTTGTCATACCAAGCAAGGATTTTGACCAACTTGCCATCTTGAGACACACGCGTTTGAGTGCTATCAAAAATACTTGGGCGTGGGTCATGGTTGAAATCAATAGAAACCAAGGGCAAGGTGTTGTAACCCAAGATACCCTTCAAAGGACCGCTCTCGCTGGCTTTCTTGATGAGTTCATTCACTTCCTCCACTGTGGTGGCTTTACTTGGTGTGAATGTCAAATCAACCACAGACACGTTGATCGTTGGCACACGCATCGCGAAACCATCAAACTTACCTTGTAACTCTGGCAAAACCAAGCCAACCGCTTTTGCAGCACCAGTTTTCGTAGGAATCATGCTCATCGTGGCTGAGCGGGCGCGGCGCATATCCTTGTGATACACATCCGTTAGAACCTGGTCGTTGGTATAGGCATGAATCGTGGTCATCAAACCTGATTCAATACCAATCGATTCCAACAATGGTTTTACAACTGGTGCCAAACAATTGGTGGTACAGCTCGCATTTGAAACCACTTGATCACTGGCTTTCAGTACTTGGTGGTTCACACCATAAACAATCGTGGCATCCACATCCTTTTCACCGGGAGCAGAAATAAGAACTTTCTTGGCGCCCTGCTGAATATGAACCATGGCTTTTTCTTTTGAAGTAAAAGCACCTGAACACTCTAAAACAACATCAACACCCAAGTCACCCCAAGTTGTCTCTAAAGGATTGCGCGTTGAAAAAATCTTAATACGGTCACCATTGATCACCATGTGATCGCCATCCACGGTCACAGTAGCGGGAAAGCGACC
>CAXNHG010000008.1:0-10204 GCA_964202085.1 Polynucleobacter sp.
ATTGCAAAACCTGCGACATCAAAGACCCAACACAAAATATTGTTTGGTTAAATCCTGAAGGTTCTGGCGGTCCGAATTACTCTGGGATGTAATATTTTTCATGTAGGGTTATGGTGACAATTTAGATGAGGTCATCACGATCATGAAAGCACGCTCACACCTACTACTCTATTCTTTTTTATGGCTTGCTTTAAGCAATCCAATTAACGCCAAAGACTTTTCATTCACAGCCATTGGCGATCAACCCTATGGCAGCCATAAACCTTTTTGGCAGTTAATTAAAAAGATTAACGATCAAAAAGATAACCAATTCACCATTCATGTTGGCGATATTAAGAATGGGGGCAGTGAATGCTCTGATCAAACATTTTTTGAAATTAAAGAGATGTTCGACAGTTTCCACAAGCCACTTATTTATACGCCTGGCGATAATGAGTGGACTGATTGCCACAGAAGCTCTAATGGATCGTATGAGCCAACTGAGAGATTGAAGAAAATTAGGCAGACTTTTTTTAAAAATTCCAATAGCCTAGGCGCATCCCCCATCAAACTTCAAGTTCAATCAGAGTTATCCAGTAAAAATACTTTATATGGAGAAAATCAGCGCTGGCTTCACCACAAAATTTTATTTGTAACCATTCATCAGGTGGGTTCAAACAATAATTTAGACAAGAAAATTTCTGGTGCAATTGCAGAATATGAGGCACGCAACAAAGCCAACCTAGAGTGGCTTGAAGATAGCTTCAAGCAAGCCAAAAGAGAGCAATCTCCAGCCATCGTGATTGCCATGCAAGCTGACACATTTCACCCAAAAACGCCAAAAATTTCTGGTTTTAGTGATTTCATTTCAAAAATCTCTGCACTGGCCACAGAATTTAAAAAACCAGTTTTACTGATTCAAGGAGACTCACATGAATATGTTCTCGATCAACCATTGAAAGACTTAAATACTCAACCAGTCAATAATGTTCTTCGTTTAATTGTTCCTGGTGCCAGCCTAACTGAAGCCGTTGAGATAGGTATTCACAGTGAGAAGAAGAACGTGATGGAGTTTTTTACATTCAAAAAATATTCAATCGACTAAGCATTCTTAGACTTCACACGGCTCATGCACAAGTATCCGAATAAACTGCTGAGTGCTGCCAAACCAAAGACGTGGTGAGGGGCAAGGTATTCCCAAACCCAGCCAGCAAACAAACCGCCGACTGTGCCACCAATACCGTATGACACCGTGGTGTAAAGCGCTTGCCCTCTTGCTTGCAAAGGTCCTTTGAACCAAGTCTGCAACATCTTGATGCTGGCGCTGTGGTGAGCACCAAAGGTGGCTGCATGCATCACTTGAGCCAAAATCAGAATGAGTAATTCAGGAACGTAAGCCATCAAAGCAAAACGCACGACCGCGATGAAGTAAGCGATGAGCAAAATGTTCTTTGTGGTGAATCTGGCAAAAAAGTAACTTTGGAAATAAAAAAATATCACTTCAGCCAAAACACCCAACATCCAAAATAATCCTATCTCCCCTTTTGAGTAACCCAAGCGATCAAGGTACAAAGAGTAGAAGACATAGAGTCCGGCATGACCAAAGATCATCCAGAAGTTGGCAGACATGAACCACTGCACATTTGGATTCTTGAGTACATGGCTAAATTTGATCTCAGCATGAACCACAACATCCATGGGTGATTCACGCAAGGCCAGGGTCAAAGCGGTCATGATCAACAAAGCCGCAATGCCGAACCAAGGCAAACTATCGATGCCAAAGGCCTCAAACCAAGCTCCGGCGCCCATAACCATGGTGATAAAACCAATTGAACCCCAGAGTCTTAAGCGTCCATAACGTTTATCAAAGTCATTATTTTTATATAGGGCATGTACTGTGGCAGCCTCACCCAAGGGCATCAAGCTACTGGTAACAGTGTTCAATAAAAACATCCAGATGAGTAAGGCAACGTAACTCTCTAGATAAAAAATACTTGTGAAGACGATACAGGCTAATGCTGAGGTGAGGCGCATGATGCCCAGGCGATCACGGCGCATATCCGCTAACCAACCCCAGGCAAAAGGACCCAAGATGCGCGTGATTTGAAACATCGACATCAAGGCAGCGATTTCAATCGCACCGAAGCCTTTACTGGCAAAGTAAAGGCTGGCATAGGGCGACATCAACCCAATGTAGGCAAAGTAGAAAAAGAAAAAAGCTGCAAAAGACAGTCGTACCAGACCAGTCATTGCAGCACTCTATTTAGGGACGTTGTGCTGAAATGCGTGGCGTACTGACGCTGACATCACCGCATTGGGCGCGATGTCTTAAGACATGGTCCATGATTACCAAGGCCAACATGGCTTCAGCGATTGGAGTGGCACGAATACCCACGCAAGGATCGTGACGACCTTTGGTTTGCACCACGTAAGCATCGCCAGCGCGATCGATGGATTGTTTTGGCGCCATGATCGATGAGGTTGGTTTGATCGCAATCGAAACAACCACGTCTTGACCACTGCTGATACCACCCAACATACCGCCAGCGTTGTTGCTTGCAAAACCATCTGCAAACATTTCATCGCCATGCTCACTGCCTCTTTGGGTAACGCTCTTAAAGCCCGCACCAATCTCAACACCTTTGACCGCATTGATACCCATCATGGCGTGCGCAATGTCTGCATCTAATTTGTCAAAAATAGGTTCACCTAAACCAACCGGTACATTTTTAGCCACCACAGTTAAGCGTGCACCACAAGAGTCCCCTGCTTTGCGCAGTTGATCCATGTAGGCTTCTAGTTCAGGAATGATCTTGGCATTCGGTGCAAAGAATGGGTTTTGCGAAATCTGTGACTGATCTTCAAAGGGAATCTCAAGATCACCCAATTGAGTCATGTAGCCATAAAAACTGATGCCATGTTTTTCAGCCAACCATTTTTTTGCTACAGCAGCAGCAGCCACAACAGGGGCTGTTAAACGCGCAGAAGAACGACCGCCACCGCGTGGGTCACGAATGCCGTACTTGTGCCAATAAGTGTAATCAGCGTGTCCTGGTCTAAAACTATCCAAGATGTCGCTGTAGTCTTGACTGCGTTGATCGGTATTTCGAATCAACAATGCAATTGGGGTGCCGGTTGTTTTACCTTCAAACACACCTGACAGAATTTCTACTTGATCAGCTTCTTGACGTTGCGTGACATGGCGTGAGGTGCCAGGTTTGCGTCGATCCAAGTCAAGCTGAATGTCTTCCACTGATAAAGGCATGCCCGGAGGACAGCCGTCGACAACAGCTCCGATTGCGGGTCCATGAGATTCACCAAAAGTGGTGATACGAAATAAGTGTCCTAGTGTGCTTCCAGCCATGCCTCAATTATGACATTGGTCTGGAAATGAAGCTTGATTTGCCATTCTTATTTTTTGCTATTTTTGTAATTCTTGGCAAAGAGCACAAATTCTCTAGGGAGAATTGCTTTACTTAACAGGCTCGCCCGACTCTTCAGCCGCTGGCCAATCGCGGATGTAGGCTTTGAGCATGGAGTTTTCAAAACCCTGGGCTTCTACCACTGCTTTAGCAACGTCATAGAAAGAGATCACACCGTTTAAGGTGCCGCCATCTAATACTGGCAAGTAGCGCATGTGTTGATCAAGCATGATGCGGCGCGCTTCATCCAAGTCCATTTCTGAGGTGCAAGTCATGGGAGATTTTTCCATCACAGCACCGACTGTTTCTTGGCCCACAGCTCCATGACCCTTTGCCAAGCTGTTGATCACCTCACGAAACGTCAGAATACCCACTAAATCTGAGCGCTCCATCACCACCAAAGAGCCGATGTCTTTTTCTGACATGATTTGCACTGCGGCTACAAGTGAAGTGTTCGGAGTAACAGTGAAAAGAGTTGATCCTTTAAAGCGCAAAATGTCACTGACTTTCATGCTTGCCTCCTATTAGTTTGTCTTGTTAGCTTAGTCTATCAGTAGGAGTTGTCACAATCCACACTTTGCGCATAGGGGCTTACCCCACCTAAGGGTTTAGCTTTGAGGGTTTTGATTTTCTTGGTGCTTCCAAGCTCTGACAATAGGCATGTTGGCCACCATGGTGGCGCCCGCCAAGGTGACCCACCAGGTCAAGTAAATCCAGACCAAGAACAAAGGCAGGATCGCGAATGCGCCATAGACTGTTTTATAGATGGGGTAACTTGCCACAAACCAAGCAAAGGCAGATTTGGCCAACTCAAAAATGATGGCAGCGCAGGCGCCGCCCAAGATGGCATCGCGCCACTCTACCCGCTCATAAGGCAGTATTTTGTAGACCAAACTGAACGACATGGTTGAGAGTAATAAGGGGAAAGCACCTGCAATGAAGTGAAAGCCATCACTCAAGGGACCAATCAAACCTTTAGAGGCACTCAAGACCATGGAGCTTAGGTAAATACTCAAACCCAATAACAGAGGACCCATGACAGTGGCCACTAAATGAATGCCAATGCGCTTTAAGAATGGTCGGGGGTTTTGAACCTGCCAAATCCGGTTAAAGGCATTTTCAACCGTGATCAATGTGAAAAATACGCCAATCACCAAGCCAACCGAACCAAAGATGGTCAAACCTTTTGCCTTGAGCGCAAATTGGTTCAAGTAAACCAAAATAGGGTCACCAATGGCCCCAGGGATCAGGTTGTCTGATAGCCATTCTTGGAAGGCTGCGCGAAGTTTTAAAAAGCGCGGTAAGGCAGCCAAGAGAGCGAAAGAAACCGTTACCATAGGCACAATCGATAGGATGGTCGTAAAAGAAAGGCTGGCCGCCATTTCATTGATACGACTTACCTTGGCGCGATTACGCAGGTATTTAAAAAAATCGAGGAAAGAGTCTTTATGACGAATTGCTTGCACGGCTCTATCATAAGCAAGATACATCAATGAGTACACATTCTATGAATTCTGATATTAATGTTTTGGTTCTTTATTACTCCCGACATAGCGCTACGCGCCAGCTGGCAGAGCTGATTGCTGAGGGCGTTGAAAGCGTTCCAGGCGTGACCGCACGCTTGCGCACAGTACCTGCTATATCTGCTGTTTGCGAGGCCACTGAGTCTGATATTCCAGCATCAGGCCCTCCTTACGTTGAGAACAAAGACCTTCAAGAATGTGCTGGTTTGGCCTTGGGCTCACCCACCCGTTTTGGCAATATGGCTTCAGCCATGAAATACTTTTTAGACAACACCACCTCCGAGTGGTTGTCTGGTGCACTCGTTGGCAAACCTGCCTGCGTATTCACCAGCACGGGCAGCATGCACGGTGGTCAAGAAAGTACCCTCTTATCAATGATGATTCCCTTGATGCATCACGGCATGGTGATTGTGGGTCTACCGTACAGCCATCCTGAATTGATGAACACTCAAACTGGTGGCACACCGTATGGTGTGACGCATTTTGCAAAAGCCGATGGTTCAGCACCGATTTCTGCTGATGAGAAAAAATTAGCGCTTGCACAAGGTAAACGTTTGGCTGAAATGGCGAGAAAATTATCAGCATGAGTGATTCGGTTCAGTCACACCCATTGCTTGCTCCCCAAGATCATTGGCGCTTGATCGCATGGTTTGCATGGTTTGCCTTGATTGTTCTTTGTATTTTGTGGGAAGCTGTTTTGGCGCCCATCAAACCCGATGGCTCATGGGCTGTCATCAAAGTGATGCCACTGCTGTTTGCTTTGAAAGGTATTTGGCAAGCGCGCAGTTACACCATGCAGTGGGCATCAATGTTGGTGATGCTTTATTTCATTGAGGGCGTGGTGCGCTTGAACGACAAGGGTTTATCGGCTTACTTGGCTGGCTTGGAAATTGTTTTAAGTTTGGTGACCTACTTTGCATTATTAGCGTATTTGAAGCCATTAAAAAAAGTAGCAAAAATTAAAAAAGCTGAAGAAGCATTAGCAGCAAAGCAGTTGGAAGAAAAAAATTAAACATATAAATAAGTGGGTAATGAAGTGAGCAGTAAATAGCAAATAGCAAAAAAATATTAGAAAAAATTGAGGAAGACAAGATGTCGTTGAATGATCAAGAATTGATTGCTGGCTTTGAAAAGATCATTGGCAAGACTCAAGTGATCACAGCCCCTAATGATTTAGAGCCCTACTTGGTTGATTGGCGTAAGCGTTATCGCGGTAAAGCAATTGCTGCTCTGCGCCCAGGCAATACGCAAGAAGTGTCAGAGATCGTGAAACTGTGTGCTGCCAATCGCATCGCGATTGTTCCGCAAGGTGGTAACACCGGTCTGTGCGGTGGCGCCACACCTAACAGTGACGGCAGGCAAGTGGTGGTTTCTTTGAATCGCATGAACCAAGTGCGTGCGATTGATACATCCAATCAAACCATCACGGTTGAAGCCGGCATGATTTTGCAGTCACTGCAAGAGGCCGCCACAGCTGCTGATCGTTACTTCCCATTGAGTTTGGGTGCTGAGGGTAGTTGTACGATTGGTGGCAATTTATCAACCAATGCAGGCGGTACATCAGTGTTACGTTACGGTAATGCGCGCGAGCTCTGCTTGGGTCTTGAGGTGGTGATGCCTAATGGCGAGATTCTGAATAGCTTGCGCGGTTTACGCAAAGACAATACTGGTTACGATTTACGTGACTTGTTCATTGGTGCCGAAGGAAGCTTAGGCCTCATCACCGCAGCGGTCATGAAATTATTCCCGCGCCCGGTGGCTAATTGCACAGCCTTGGTGGCGGTTCCGCATGCTGATGCCGCAGTGGAGTTATTGAATCGTTTCCAAGCAGGTGCTTCAGCGCAACTCACTGGTTTTGAAATGATGTCCGATGAAAGTTTGGCATTGTTAAAACATTACTACCCTGCTCTAGCAAGTCCTTTGAGCGGCCCGAATGCCTATGAGGTCTTGGTAGAAATTTCTGATTACGAGAGCGAAGAGCACGCCATGCAGTTGATGGAGTCAATCTTGGAAGGCGCCCTTGAATCTGGCTGCGCCAGTGATGCAGCGATTGCCAGCAATCTTGCTCAAGCCAGAAAGTTTTGGGACATGCGTGAGCACGTGCCCTTGGCGCAAGCTGATGACGGTCCAAACATCAAGCACGATGTGTCTTTGCCGATTTCAGCGATACCGAGTTTCATCACCACTTGCAATGACATGCTAAGAGCAAAGTATCCAGGTGTGCGTGTGATCAACTATGGTCACTTGGGTGACGGTAATTTGCACTACAACATCGCAGGACCAAGCTCAGTTCAAGCTGAAGAGTTTTTCACCAGCAAGTCCAAAGAGATCCAAGCTTTGGTGTACGCCGAAGTTGAAAAGATGAATGGTTCTATCTCAGCAGAGCACGGCGTGGGTCAACAAAAGGTGACTTACTTAAAAGGCCATCGTGGTGAAGTGGCCTTCGGTGTAATGCGAGCCATCAAGCATGCCTTGGATCCTCATAATTTGATGAATCCTGGTAAGGTGATTGCTTCTTGATGGCTGATTGATTGCTGGTTGATGACTGTTTGATTTTTTATCTGACCAGGCAATAAAAAAAGCTCCTGATATTTCAGGAGCTTTTTTGTTTTATGACTGTTTACTTATTTTGCTGTGGCTTCAATCATGCAGTTTGAGATATCTGAGAAATATTTCATTGCAGTGGGAGTCGGTTCAATGTATTTTTTGCGACCATCAGTTTCAATCACGTAAGTGACCATGCCTTTATCGCGCAATTGTTTTAAGCGCGCGTGCAAAGTTGCAGGAGATCCAATCTCACGCATCGCAATTGCATCACTGACCAAGAGACGTTCGCCACTTTTCCAATGTGTTGCTACTTTATTTAGAAGTTGAGTTTCTGTGGCGTCTAGCTTAGGAAAGCTTGGCAGCTCTTCAATTGAGCGAACCAAGTTCAAAAACCTGAAGTAGATGTCTTGTAAATCTTTGTTTTTCATTGTGTCATTGTCTCTAGGGTTATTAATTTTGTATACAAATTATAGGGCAAGCAACTTATAAAAGTAATAAAAGTTATATAAATATTAGCTAGGATTATGAGGATCCTTTGATGAGTTTAGAGGTGGTCATGTAGTTTTAGGTGGGTAGGATGTTTTACGTAGTTTTAAAAAACTTTTTTGTCGCAGCCTTTTAGCTAACTATATGTTAATTAATGTTTTTTATTACATAGTGGCAGGCTTACAGAAAACTTCTTAAAATGAAGTCCGACCAATCATTCTAAGAAGAAAAAAGATATGAAATTATTAACACCTGAAGCCTTAGGGGCGATCACCATCAAAAATCGTCTGGTGATGGCACCTTTGACCCGAATGCGCGCTGTGGCTGGTGATGTGCCCAGTGATTTGGCGGCTACTTATTACAGTCAACGAGCCAGCGCTGGCTTGATCATCACCGAGGCTTCTCAAATTTGCTCCTTGGGTAAAGGTTATCCAGACACCCCCGGTATTTACAGTGAAGCGCAAATGAAGGCTTGGCAAAAGATCACCGCTGCTGTGCATGCCAAGAATGGGAAAATAGTGATGCAGTTGTGGCATGTGGGTAGGATTTCTCATTCTTCTCTTCATCCTGAAGATGGCTTACCAGTAGCACCGTCTGCGATTGCGCCAACGGGTCAGGTGTACACGGCCTCTTGGCAATTGGCCGATTACGAAACCCCACGTGAATTACCCGTCTCTGAAATCCCCGCCCTGCTTCAAGCCTATCGCCATGCCGCAACTGTGGCCAAGAAAGCTGGCTTTGATGGTGTTGAGGTTCACTCGGCCAATGGTTATTTATTGGATCAGTTTTTACAAGACTCCAGCAATCAACGCCAAGATCAATATGGCGGCAGCTTTACCAATCGAACGCGGTTGTTGCTAGAAGTGCTTGATGAGGTGATACAGATATGGGGCAGCAATCGTGTGGGTGTGCGTCTTTCTCCTTATGGCACTTTCAATGACATGTCAGACAAGGATCCCCTTGGTTTGTTCACTCATGTGATCGAGCAATTGAATCCACTGAATCTAGCTTATTTGCATATGATTGAGCCACGCTCTACCAGTGCTGGTGGCAATGATGATGTGGCCAAGGATGCTCCAAGTACATCAGAGTTGTTCAAAAAGCTTTTCAAGGGTAAGGTCATCATGGCTGGCGGTTATGATCGAGCCAATGCAGAAACAGCAGTGACATTAGGTCAGGCAGATGCAGTGGCTTTTGGCAGACTGTATATCTCCAACCCTGATCTGCTTGAGCGTTTTGCCAAAAATGCGGCATTAACCCCTTACGATCGCTCAACTTTTTACGGTGGGGCTGAAAAAGGTTATATCGATTACCCTACTTTGACCTAAAGCAAAAAAGCTCTTAATTCCCTGTAAAAGCCCTGTTTAATCAGGGCTTTTCGCTATTTTGGGGGTCTATTTTAATTAAAAATCAGGTGGCAAGTTTTTACTTAGTTCAATTAGGTAAGGATAATCAAAGATTCGGCGATTAAAATCAGTCCAGAATTGGCGAAACGCTTGAGTATCAGACGTACATCAATAAAAAGAGGACAAAAAAGAATGAGCAAGGAAAAATCAACCATCATCTATACGTTGACAGATGAAGCCCCATATTTAGCAACCGCTGCCCTTTTACCTATCATCAAAACCTTCACAGCCCCAGCCAATATTGAAGTTGTTGAAAGTGATATTTCTGTTGCAGCTCGCATCCTTGCTGAATTTTCGGATTACCTCTCGGCCGAACAAAAAGTTCCTAACAATTTAAGTGCATTAGGCAAGTTAACTTTATTGCCTGATACGAACATCATCAAGTTGCCGAATATTTCTGCAGCCTTGGGTCAGCTAACTGCCGCAATCAAAGAGTTGCAGTCTCAGGGCTACAAGATTCCGAACTATCCAGAGAACCCGCAGACCGAGGAAGAGAAAGCCATTCGTGCATGTTATTCAAAGTGTTTGGGCAGCTCGGTGAACCCAGTACTTCGCGAAGGTAACTCAGATCGTCGCGCACCAGCAGCTGTGAAGCGTTATGCACGCAACAATCCACACTCGATGGGCAAGTGGAGTCAAGCTTCAAGAACCCACGTGTCTCATATGCATGGTGGCGATTTCTACTCCAGTGAAAAATCAATGGTCATGCCGAACGCCTGTGATGTACACATGGATTTGGTGACCAAATCAGGTAAAACAGTTGTTCTAAAAGAAAAGGTATCTCTTTTAGAGGGCGAAATCATCGACAGCATGTACATGAGCAAAAAAGCTTTGTGCGATT
>CAXNHG010000009.1:0-9766 GCA_964202085.1 Polynucleobacter sp.
CTAATAAATCACGGACGCTAAATACTTATTAATTACCCAAGTTTGGTACAGTGTTTCTATGGCAGGTAATCAGCTGTCACTTTTTAAAGGAAATGCCTTGAATCAAGACAAACCTTGGTTAAATAGTTATCCGAATGGGGTTCCGCATCTAATAGATGAAGCTCAATTTGAGTCATTGAATGATTTATTTGCTCAATCATGCAATCAATACGGCTCAAGGCTTGCCTTTGATTGCATGGGCAAAAAAATCACCTATGAAGAATTAGATAAATTGTCTTGGCAATTTGCCGCTTATCTACAGTCTTCAGGTTTGAAAAAAGGTGATCGAATCGCCTTGATGATGCCCAATCTTTTGCAGTATCCCATCGCTTTATTGGGGTCTTTAAGAGCGGGTTGCGTGGTTGTGAATGTCAACCCAATGGACACCGCGCGTGAGCTTGCTTATCAATTGAATGATTCTGGCGCTAATGCACTGGTCATTCTAGAAAATTTTGCTCATGTTTTCCAGAGCATTCAAGATCAAGTGACCATCCAGCATGTGCTTGTCACTAATGTTGGTGAGTTGATGGGTCTTAAGGGACATTTGATCAATGGGATCATCAGACATGTCAAAAAAGCAGTACCAACTTGGTCATTAGAAGGCGTTCATAATTTTAAAGAAGCGTTGCAACAGGGGAAAAATGCCAGAACATCCTTTGAGCCAGTCTCTATCAACGGCGATGACATCGCCTTCTTGCAATATACCGGTGGGACAACAGGCGTGGCCAAGGGGACGGTTTTATTGCATCGAAATATTTTGGCCAATATCGCGCAAATTGATGCTTGGCTAGAGCCAGGCTTGAGAGGCTTGCGTATTGAGCAACTGGTGTTTGTTTGTGCTTTGCCGATGTATCACATCTTTGCGTTAACCGCGTGTTGTTTGTTCGGAATCAAGGCAGGCGCCTTAAATATTTTAGTGACAAATCCAAAAGATATTGCTGGTTTTGTGAAGTTGCTGAGTGGTTTGAAAGAGTTCCACATATTTCCTGCGGTCAATACATTGTTCAATGCTTTGATGAATCATCCAAAATTTTCAAACATTGATTTCTCATCATTGTTGGTCAGCATTGGTGGTGGTATGGCCGTGCAAAAATCAGTGGCAGATCGCTGGCAAAAATTAACCGGTAAGCCAATTGCAGAGGGTTATGGTCTTTCTGAAACATCACCGGTGGTTTGTTGTAACACCCCATTGATCGATGGTTTTACAGGAACGATTGGTTTACCATTACCGGGAACCGACATATTGATTTTGGATAACGAGGAACAAACAGTTGTCATCGGGGAACCAGGAGAGATTTGTATCAAAGGCCCTCAGCTGATGTCTGGTTATTGGAATCGCGATGCTGAAACAAAGCAATCAATGACGGCGCAAGGATTTTTTAAAACAGGCGATATCGCTTATATGACTGCAGATGGTTACGTCAAAATCATTGATCGCAAGAAAGACACTATTGTTGTGTCGGGTTTCAATGTCTACCCCAATGAAATTGAGGAAGTCTTGACGATGATGCCAGAGGTGTTGGAGTGCGCAGCGGTCGGCGTGAAAGATGGACCTGCCGGGGAGGCTGTAAAAGTGTTCATTGTGAAAAAAGATCTCAGCTTAACCGAGAGCCAAGTGCTTGAACATTGCAAAACACAATTAACAAATTACAAGCGACCAAAATTCATTGAATTTAGAACTGAGTTGCCAAAATCAACCGTTGGAAAGATTTTGCGCAGAGAGTTAAGAGACCTTGAGTCTTAAGAGATATTCCTCAAATAGCTAGCAGCTTTTTCCATGGCACAGATGCCATAAGGCACTTGAACGAACTCTTTAGGCAGTTCCGGAATAACGCCCAGCAAAGGGGCTGGTATCAAGTGTTCTAAGGTAGCAATATTTTCTTGAAGCAGCGTCATGGGCCCTATGGTGTTTGCTACCCATCCCGCCAATCGCAAACCTCTTGACTGAATTGCTTCAGCAGTGAGTAAGGCATGGTTGATGCAACCCAATCTCATGCCAACCACCAAGACAATGGGTAGACCTATATCTTGGGCAAAGTCAGCACTCGTTTTGCCATCATGAAAAGGCACTTTAAAGCCGCCAACACCTTCCACCACGATCGCGTCTGATTTCTCATGTACTTTCTTAAAGACATTGAGCATCACTTCGTAATCAAGGTGGATGTTAGATTCTTTTGCGACCAAGTGAGGGGCGGCAGGAGTTGATAGTTGGTAGGGGCAAATATCTAAAAAATCCTCTTGCGGCTTGTAGTTCATCACACTTGATAGGGCCAACAAATCCTCATTGCACCACTTACCAGAAATCAAGCTCATGCCGGCAACCACTGGTTTGAAACCAGCGACCACTGCGTGTTGTTTTTTCAATTGAATGATCAATGCCCCAGAAATTAAAGTCTTACCAACTTCTGTGTCGGTGCCGGTCACAAAAAAACCAGACTTACTAGAATTGCCAGGTTTATCAGATTTAGAGGCCATGCTCAATCTCCATCAGCGCTTGGGTTAATTGATCAATCTGTTCTGTGGTGTGACTTGCTGAGAATGTGATGCGCAGTCTGGCTGTATCAGCAGGCACAGTGGGCGGCCTGATCGCGGGCACCCAGATATTCTTTTGATAGAGCTGTTGGGCAACCTGTAAGGCATTTTCGGTTGTACCAATCATGATTGGTTGAATGGCCGTATCGGAGGGCATCAGTAGCCATTTATTTAAGCGCAGTGTTTTCTTCCAATATTGAATGTTCTTGTTAAGCGATTCGCGATAAGAATCGTCAGAGATCAGCTCTAAGCTTTTAAGAAGACCGTGGGCGATTGCGGGTGAGGATGCAGTGGTGTAAATGTAGGAGCGACCTTTTTGTAAGATCCATTCAACCAAAGTTTTGTGACCAGCAATGAATGCTCCACTAATTCCAGCGGCTTTACCTAAGGTGCCGATATAAATAATTCTTGCAGATGCTTCATTGGTATTTTGAATACCTACATGTTCAAGAATGCCGGCGCCGAGTTGACCAAGCACGCCAAAGCCGTGAGCATCGTCTACCAGAATCAAGGCATCGTACTGATGGGCCAGTTTAAGTAATTCAACGACTTTAGCAAGATCACCATCCATGCTAAACACGCCATCAGTGACAATCAATTTAAATGGATTAGGGTCATTAGCCAACAACTGTTCAAGAGACTGCAAGTCTTGGTGTGGGAATACCTGAACCTTGGCCTGATTTTGTTTACTGGCCAAGCGAACTCCATCGATCAGTGATGCATGATTGAGCTCTTCGGAATAGATGCTCATCACTTGATTGAATCCAAGACTGCTACTGATAGCTGTGATTGCTGCAAGATTGGCCATATAGCCCGTGCTGAAAAATAATGCGCGAACCTCTGGAATAAATGCTTTTAGGGCTTTTGCTAGGGCATTTTCTAATTGATCATGGGGGCGGTGATGCCCGCTGATCATGTGCGATGCGCCACTGCCTGAACCAAAGCGTTGTAAACCTTCTGTGATTGCTTTGACCAAATCAGGATGATTGGCCAATCCAAGATAATCATTGCTACAAAATGTCAGCACTTCTTGACCGTCAACTTTCATGATGGGTGCGCTGGCACTGTCACAAATCTTCAGAGTTCTTTTGAGCGAATGCCGCTCTAAGTCATCAAGCAAATGATTGAAGTGGTTGATGTATTTGAGTGTCATACTTTGCCTGTGGCGGGTCTAATGATTGACACTCAAAGTGGCGTTCAAGCTTGTTTGAATGCCCTTTGATAAGTGAGTGATTTCATCATCATTAATGATGTACGGCGGCATGATGTAAATGGTTGAGCCGATTGGGCGAACCAAGACACCTTGATTTAAAGCGTTTACAAAAAATTCTTTTGAGAAATTCTCGCAGAGATATTCTGGTTTGATGTCAAAGGCCAAAATCATGCCTGTTTGTCGAAAATGAATGATCCGCTCATCTTCTTTTGCCCAAGCAAATGCACCCGATAACTTCTTGGCAAGAACTTTATTTTTTTCTAAGATATTTTCTTTTTCAAAAATATCCAATGTAGCCAAAGCTGCTCGACAAGCCAGAGGATTGCCTGTGTATGAGTGAGAGTGTAAAAATCCTCTGCGCGCGTCTTGATGGTAGAAGGCCTGGTAAATCTCATCTGTTGTCATCACAAGTGATAGCGGTAAATAGCCACCACTGATACCTTTTGATAAGGCTAAAAAGTCAGGCCATATACCTGCTTGTTCAACAGCAAAGAAGGTGCCTGTTCTACCGCAGCCCACAGCAATTTCATCAGCAATCAAATGAATTTGATATTGACCACAAAGTTTTCTGATGCCCTGAAGATACGAAGGGTCATGCATGACCATGCCTGACGCACATTGAACTAAAGGCTCAACAATTAAGGCCGCGATATTCTTTGATTGGGTTATTAATAATTCTTCTAAATTGGTTAGAGCGACTATTTCAATGTCTTTCGCAGTTTGGCCATTTGTTGCAAGACGTGTGTCTGGGTTTGCGACGATGTGAGCCGGGCGTGTCAAAGGACCATAAGTTTCTTTGAAGATCGCAATGTCTGTAACTGCTAAAGCACCAAGAGTTTCGCCGTGATAACTATTTTTAAGGCAAATGAATTCTTTTTTGTCGGTCAAGCCTTTATTCTGCCAGTAATGAAAGCTCATTTTCAACGACATTTCAATGGCCGATGCACCATCGGATGCATAAAAAGTATGACCCAATTGATGTTGAGTCAGGCTGCTTAAGCGCTCTGATAATTCAACCACAGGTTTGTGTGTGAAGCCTGCTAGCATCACGTGCTCTAAAGAATCGAGCTGATCTTTCAGTGCTTGATTGATCGATGGGTTGGCATGACCAAACAAATTGACCCACCAAGAGCTGATGGCATCCAAGTAACGATGTCCATCATGATCGTATAACCAAGCACCTTTGCCATGAGAAATTGCTACCAGAGGAAATTGCTCATGATGTTTCATTTGAGTGCAGGGGTGCCATACAGATGCCAGACTGCGTTCCACAAGATCTTGAGAAAGGGATGAGACTTTTAAACTCATTCGGCTTTGATTCCTGTTTCTTCAATCAACTTGGACCAGCGTTTGGAGTCTTGTTGAATCAATTGATTCAATGCTTCTGGTCCTTGAGGATTTGCTTCTAAGCCAATGGCTGAAAGTCGGTCCCTGACTTCAGGAAGATTCAAAATACGTTTTGTCTCTAGGGCAATTTTTTGTATATCAGCTTTATTCATTCCAGCCGGTCCCATCAGAGAGAACCAAGATGTTACCTGAAAGTTTTTCAATTCAGGCACGCCAGATTCACTCAAGGTTGGAATGTCTGGTGCGTGTATCGAGCGCTGTAGGCTGGTCACCCCAATGGCTTTTAAGTCACCCGATTTAATCAAGGGCAATGCAGAAGCTAAATTATCAAAGCTCATGTGTACTCGCCCACCCAGTAAATCTGGCATGGCTTGGGCTCTTCCTTTGTATGGAATGTGTTTGATTTTAGTGTTTGTTAATTGTTGAAATAGTTCGCCTGATAAATGAATCGATGTTCCGATACCAGAAGACGAGTAACTCAAATCATCAGGCTTTGATTTGGCCAAAGCAATCAAACTTTTAGCATCTGTTGCGGGAACATGTTTATTTAATACCAAGACATTGGGGGTGCTGGCTAAAAAAGTGATTGACTCTAAATCTTTGCGAGGATCATAGTTAAGATTTTTATATAAAAATGGATTGATGGTCAGAGTCCCAATGGTTCCAATCACCAAAGTGTGTCCATTGGGTTGAGCTTTGGCTGTCAGTTCTGTGCCAATGTTACCGCCTGCGCCCGGTTTATTTTCAACAATTACCTGATTATTAAGGTCTTTTTGCCAATGATCCGCCAAAATTCTGGCCAAAATATCAGGGGCCCCACCCGGGGTAAAAGTGACAATGATTTTGACTGGCTCTGAACTGCGGTGAGGCCATGACTTTTCTGCATTAGACGCAAAGGTCAGGATAGCTAAAGAAATAAAAGTTAGGATATAGCGCATACCTCTATTTGAACACTTCGACCTGTATGATTGGCAATTATGACTATGAATGACCCTAAAAATTACTCTTCCATTTCTGTTGAGCAGGTCTTAGAGCTCTACGAATTGCCCATGAATGAATTAATGGCGCGCGCAGCGCAAGCCCATCAAAAAAACTTTCCTGAAGGCGATATTGAATTAGCAACTTTGTTGTCAATCAAGACAGGCGGATGTCCTGAGGATTGCGGGTACTGTCCGCAAGCAGCGAGATATCACACCGATGTCAAAGCAACCAAGTTGATGGATGTTAAAGAAGTATTGGCTGCGGCCAAAGCTGCCAAGGAAGCGGGATCTAATCGGTTTTGTATGGGCGCCGCTTGGCGCGAACCAAAAGATCGCGACATCGAAAAAGTGGTTGCCATGATCAGGGGCGTTAAGGATCTTGGCCTAGAAACTTGCGCCACATTGGGTATGTTAGCCCCTGAACAAGCAAAAGCTTTGGGCGATGCTGGGCTTGATTATTACAACCACAATCTTGATACAAGCGAAGATTTTTATGGTTCTGTGATCAACACACGTCAATATCAAGATCGTTTGGATACTTTACAAAATGTGCGCAGTGCAGGCATGTCTGTTTGTTGTGGCGGTATCATTGGCATGGGTGAAACCCGTCGTCAACGCGCTGGATTGATTGCTCAGCTGGCGAATTTAAATCCATATCCTGAATCAGTGCCTATCAATCATTTGGTGCCAGTTCCGGGAACGCCATTAGAAGGTCAAAAAGGCGTCGATCCTTTAGAGTTTGTTAGAACCATTGCTATTGCACGCATCACCATGCCAACCGCAAGAGTGCGCTTATCCGCAGGTCGTCAAGAATTGGGTCGACCAGTTCAGGCGATGTGCTTCATGGCGGGAGCTAATTCAATTTTCTATGGTGACAAATTGCTCACGACCGACAATCCCGAGGCAGACGCCGATCGTGAGCTGTTGGCTGAGTTAGGTTTAAAAACTAAAACAGCTTGTAAAGCTGAAGTATTTGTTTAATCTTAACTAAGCCAGGTTCAGCCTATTGGCTGGATTAAAACTTGTGTCTTAATCCAGCGGTCACACCATACTGACTTCTTTGACGATTGCCGCTAGCAACACCATTCGAATTACGGTGTTGATCTAAGAAACCATACATATCAGTTTGTTTCGAAAGTTTGTAAACGCTGGTTAATACCAAGCTTTTATCTTTGTCGATTAGATGGCGACTCTTGTGATCGTGATGCAATTTTATGTAGTGAGCAATACTCAGGTCCACCTTAGGACTTAATTGGTATTGCATACCCCAGGCACTCACAAACACATCAGATGCAAACTGATCTCGCTCGGGAGATGAGTGATGGCTGGTTTGTGAGATGCTGCCACGTTGTATCACTGGGAGCTTTGAGTGAGACATGCCGGTTTTAAATGTCCAGCGATTAAAACGATACTCACCACCAAAGTTAATGATCTTTGTTGAGCCCAATGATTGTGAGGATTTGGAGGCAGTCCCTGCTGATTTGGCAACATCAATTTCAGTAAAGGATCCACCCACAGACCAATTGGCATCGCGATATTTCAAACCAATCGCCGTACTACTACCATGCCTCACTGAACCAACTTGATTGCCGCTTTGGTAGCTCGCTAAAAATGTGACACGGTTGAGTTGATGTTGATACTTGATGGAGCTATCAGAACGATTGTGATTGTTTTTCAAATCTCTGTAGCCGCTCAAATAATGAATCAAACCTTTTTGGTTCAAGTTATTAGTTGGATCAAAGTCTTTGATTACATCGTAGCCAACAGTATTTTGCCGACCCAAGGTCAGCTGGACAAGATATCGATTGCTGATGCCTAAATACGCTTGGCGTCCAAATAAACTTTTGTTGTCTGATTTTTTTCCATGAATGGATGTATCACTGGATGAATTGATGTCACCCGTGTTCATATCAAACCCAGTTTCTAGTTTGAAAAAAGTTTTATTGCCACCACCCAAATTTTTTTCTCCTTTAAAGCCAAGGTGAGGTGCTGATAAACCTCCTGAGTTGGCGCTTAACTGAGAATCTTTGCTGTTACCAAGCTGATCTTTGCCCGCATGATTTTGATATCTCATGCCAGCATCAACTGTGCCGTATATGGTGACATTGGATTGAGCCTGAACACTTTTGGTGACCAGTGGTGAAGCCATAAGGGACATCACCGTTACGCTGATGAGCGATTTCTTCATTGTTTCTCCGTAAAAGT
Source organism: Polynucleobacter sp. (assembly GCA_964202085.1). GTDB lineage: Bacteria > Pseudomonadota > Gammaproteobacteria > Burkholderiales > Burkholderiaceae > Polynucleobacter. The sequence continues at coordinate 8,317 of CAXNHG010000009.1, forward strand.
AGTGATGTAAAAAAACAACAAATGACGTGTTTTTCTACAGGTTCTACATAAGAACCATCTACAAAGATAACAATAAAGTCATTAATAAACCAATTTAACTATTAAAAATAAGGTTATTTATGTATAAAATGTTGTAATAAAACAACAAAAACCCTTGAAATGTGTCAAAATCAATAATCGTCTAAGCGTTTAAGATATTCGTATGAGCCAGTTTGCAAAATCATCTCAACATCCAATTGATAGTTTCATCATCGAATTTGATCGCGCTTTGCGTTCAATCGTTGGCGCTACTCCAATGCGACGACCTGTTCCAGATTCCTCAACAAGCGATGAATGCGAGTTAACAGCAAAAGAAAAAAAACATGCCGCGGGTTTGATGCGCGTGAATCATGTTGGAGAAGTTTGCGCGCAAGCTTTGTATCAATCACAAAAGGTACACGCAAAAAGTGATGATTTAAAAGATAAGTTAGAGCATGCAGCGATGGAGGAAGAAGACCACCTGGCATGGTGTGAGAAGCGATTGGAAGAATTAGATTCTCGCCCAAGTTTGCTCAATCCCGTGTGGTATGCAGGATCATTTGTTCTTGGTTCGATCGCTGGCTTGGCGGGGGACAAAATAAGTTTAGGTTTTGTGGCTGAAACAGAAAAACAAGTGGAGCATCATCTGAATGGTCACTTAAAAGAATTGCCAAGCAATGATCATCGCTCACGCGCCATTGTTGCCCAAATGCGCGCAGATGAAATTGCACATGGACAAATGGCGATTCAAGAGGGTGGTGTTGAATTACCAAGTGCAATTCAAAAGATCATGAAAACAATGGCCAAAGTCATGACAGTCACGGCTTATCGCATCTGACCCTAAGCTAACTTCTTAAGAGTATTTTCCAGACCCATGTTTTTATTGAATTTTTACTCTTAAAATAGTATCAACAAGCGCATCTAAGTGCTTGTTCTAAATAAAGAATTTATAAAAAAACTACCCAAAACACTTGACCATGATTTGCGCATCCTCTAAAGTGGGGAAAAGTGTGAAAAAGTGGGGAAATATACGTGTTTCAAGGTGCTTCTGCATTAACTCTCGATGCCAAGGGTCGCATGTCGATTCCTGCAAGGCATCGTGACGCCTTGCAATTACAGGGCGAAGGCAGAGTCACACTCACAAAACACCCTGATGGTTGTCTATTACTTTTCCCACGTTCTGAGTGGGAAGCATTCAGAGGTCGCATCGCACAATTGCCGATGGATGCACATTGGTGGCGCCGAATCTTTTTAGGCAATGCCTCAGATATAGATATGGATGGATCAGGTCGTATTTTGGTAACCCCAGAATTAAGAACTGCCGCAAGTATTGAGCGCGATGTGGTGCTTTTAGGAATGGGCAGTCACTTTGAATTATGGGATGCCGCAACATATGCGCAAAAAGAGCAAGTTGCAATTGCACAAGGCATGC
>CAXNHG010000010.1:0-9635 GCA_964202085.1 Polynucleobacter sp.
CACTTGATATCTTTCAATTATATTTGTAATTTGATTTAGCGCAATAAATTACTAAGTAACCTAAGCATTCACACTAGTATTATTAGACATTAACGTATGTGTGTGCTTGCTTACTTATTTTTTAGATCTAACAATTTGATCGGGGCTAATAGTTGTTATTCCGGCTTTCTTTTGAGACAGCAAGGCATCGGGGGCCCATGCGTGCCCGTAGACAACTTCGAGGGTGATGGTCAACTTCAATTCCGCCTGAATCAAATGCTCTACTGACCCAGGGGAAGTTAACAATCCCAAATTAAATGCCTCTTTACACAATAAATGAGGATTATCGTAGGACAAAGTCAGGTACTCCATGTCCATCACCGGCTCAGAAAAGCCCGCCTGCATCAATCCATCGCCCACATCATGCATGTCCAGGCTGCCCGCATTCTTGATTAAACAATCATTGCGGAAAAGCTTTGCAAGCTCTTTGCCCGTGTCTGGACCAAGATAGCTGAACATCAACAAGCCTTCAGGTTTGAGCATGCTTCTCCAGCGCTTCATGAGCGCTTCAGGTTCACTCTGAAGATGCAACTCCAGATTTGACCAAATCAAATCAAAGTCAGCAACCCCAATATCTGATGGCGCTTGGTAGCTGTAAAAATGTTGGCGCGTGATTTTTTTGAACAACCGCGAAAGAGCGTTTGAAGAAAATCTTGGGTCAAAGCAATGATGATCAGCATCCGGGTAATAAGAACCCAGAACGTTTAAATTTAATTTTCCAAGATGGCCAATTTTTTTTGGCTGTAAACGCACAACCTCCAATTTCTCAGCCATGCGCTGAGCAATTTCTAAGCCTAGAAATTCAGGAATAGCTCTTGAAGTTGCACTTGGCACTGATGATGGTATGGGCATAAGGCATCAGTATACTGAGCGCGACATGTATTTACTTCTGCCTACTTCCTGTATTGGGTGCCAGGAGTTTCAAACGGAAACGATATGCCAAAAGTGTCGTAAACGACTAAATGACTTCCAGATAAATCGATGCACTCAATGCGCCCTGCCAATAGCGCCCCACGAAAAAAATCCTTTGTGCGTGGATTGCCTGAGAAAACGGCCGGCTTTTGATACAACGCTTTGCCTTGACAGTTATGGCGGATTTTTAACAGAAGCCATTCACTCCTATAAATACCAACATCAAATTGCGATTGCTCAAGGACTTCTAGATGCTTGGCTAGATATTCATCTAAGTGGCCTTCTGGACAGCCAAGCAGTCGATTGGATACTGCCCATACCCATGAGCCAAGAAAAACTTCATCAAAGAGGCTTTAACCAATCGTGGGAACTCTGCAAAATATTTTCAAAAAAACTTCGAATTAAAACTCATTGGAAAGTGCTGCAGAGGATGCACATTGAGGGCAATCAAGTATCAGCCAGTAAAGAAGAGCGCGCCCAACGCTTAAACAATGTTTTTTCAATCATTCCCAAAAATATTAGTCTCATTAAAAATAAAAACATTGTTTTAATTGATGATGTCATGACGACTGGGGCAACTTTAAGTGTGATTGCACAATTACTTAAAGATTTCGGGGCGCGAAGCGTTCATAATTGGGTCATTCTTAGAACACCCAATAAATCGTCATGCTAAATATTGTTCTTGTAGAGCCAGAAATACCGCCCAACACGGGCAACATCATTCGCTTATGCGCCAATACCGGAGCACAGCTTCATTTGGTCAAACCGCTGGGCTTTCCTCTTGAGGATAAAAGTATGAAGCGGGCGGGCTTGGATTATCACGAGTACGCCAACATGAAGGTTCATGAGAGTTGGCAAGATTTTATTCAGAAAGAAAATCCTGCTCAAGACAGGATGTTCGCAATTACAACTAAAGGCACTGCGACTTTAGCGCAAGCTAAATTTTTAGAGAATGACTTTTTAATTTTTGGCTCTGAAACAAAAGGTCTGGCACAAGATGTGAGAAACTATTTTTTACATGAAAGATGCTTAAGATTGCCAATGAGAGCAAATAGTCGCAGCTTGAATTTATCGAATGCTGTGGCAGTGATGGTGTATGAAGCTTGGCGTCAAATGGACTTCAAGGGCGGCGAATAAATAATTACGCTTCAGACTTGGCATCTCTACCCATCAATAATTTAACCGCTGTAGCTGCGTCCAATTCTTTGAACAACACCTCGCACACCATGTGAGTGATAGGCATTTCAATGTCCTTGGATTTTGCAAGATCACTGACAGCTTGAGCGCAAAGCACGCCCTCTGCAACGTGACCCAGATGGCCGAGTATTTCTGGTAATTTTTTCCCTGTAGCCAACTGAAGACCGACACGTCGATTTCTTGATAGGTCGCCGGTCGCAGTCAAAATCAAATCCCCGACACCAGTCAAACCCATGGCTGTTTCAGATTTACCCCCCATGGCTGTTATTAAACGAGTCATCTCTGATAAGCCACGAGTTAATAACGCAGCTCTGGCATTTAAACCTAAGCCCAAGCCATCACCAATGCCTGTTGCAATAGCTAAAACATTTTTGATGGCACCGCCCAGCTCAACGCCAATGATGTCGTTACTGCCATAAATACGCATGTTGCCATGGTGCAAAGCATCTTGAACCAAAACTATTAAATCATTTGAATCACTTGCAACAGTCAGCGCGCAAGGCAAGCCTTTTGCAACCTCTGAAGCAAAACTTGGGCCTGAAAGAACTGCAGTCTGGATGTCTCTGCTGCTGGCAGAGCCAAGATTCAACTCCCTTGCAATGACTTGATGTGGCATCAATGAAGTTTTTGGCTCCAAGCCCTTACACAACCAAACCCAATTTTTAGGAATCTGCTGAAGTTGTAGCAATTGATTAACTGTTTCCTTTAGACCAGAAACAGGGGTTGCGATCAACAATAAATCTTCTTCAAGACAATTTTCAAATAACTTATTCCAATCGCTGCTGATTAAAAGTTCAGCTGGTAATTGAATATCTTGAAGATACTGTTGATTAGAGCCCGTTGCTCGAATACTTTCAGCAAGTTCGGCAGACCGGCTCCACAAGGTAACCGGTAGTCTTTTTTTATTTTTTGAGGCATGCATGGCCATAGCGGTTCCCCATGCACCTGCCCCAAGAAAATAAATGTGTTTCATCAGTTAGGCAGAATAATTCCGCTGTCGTTTGAGGCTTCCGCTTGACCGCCCTGTGCCATACGCTGCTCATACAAAGCATGGAAATTAATTTCAGCCAAATGAACAGGCTGGAATCCTGCGCGACTGATCATGTCCGCAATATTTGCACGCAAATATGGGAACAAAATAGTTGGGCAAGCAATTGCCAATAAAGGGCTCATTTGCTCTTCTGGCATATTGCGAATCTCAAAAATACCTGATTGCTGAGCCTCTACCAAAAAGAGCACCTTTTCATCAACCTTTGTTGTCACGCTACCAATTAAAGTAACGTGAAAATTTACATCATCTAGTTGATTGGCTTGAATATCAACCTGAACTTCTAATTTTGGCTCGCCTTGATTTAATAAAATTTCTGGGGCATTGGGTTGCTCCAAAGAAATGTCTTTTAAATATACGCGCTGAATTTGAAAGCTTGGGTCTTGGCCCATTTCACCATTAACTGCTTCTGTCATATTTTTCCTATTTACTTGCCCAATAAGGGGTCTAATTTACCTGCTTTGTCCAATGCTGATAGATCATCAAAACCACCAACATGTGTGTCACCTATAAAAATTTGCGGCACAGTGCGGCGACCAGTTCTGGCCATCATTTCTTCACGGCGAACCGAATCAACATCAACCAAGATTTTTTCAGTGATTTCAACACCCTTCGAAACCAGCAATCTTTCAGCCATGACGCAATATGGGCAAACTCGAGTGCTATACATGGTAATTTTTGTCATGATTGACTCTTACTTGATGAGTGGCATACCCGCCTGATTCCAAGCAGAAATTCCACCCTCCATGCACACAACGTCTTTACAGCCGGCTTTTTTAAGCTTTGCAAGGGCGGTATTTGCTCTATTTCCACTCAAACAAACTAAAATGATAGGCTTATTGCTATCAATTTTTGCTTGTTTTAAGCCTGAATCAAGCTCTGAAAGTGGCAAATGCTTAGAATTTGCTATGTGTCCTGCTTTGTATTCATCAGGTGTGCGGATATCAAGAATCTGCGCTTGACGCTGATTAATCCACTGCACAGACTCATGCACACTGAGCAACTGTTTGTTGAGATGGCCCATGATCTGGGGCAATGCCAAAGCCAGTCCCGATGTAATCAGGGTGGCAAGAAGCAATAAATTATTTGTATTTGTTAAGAAGTCCATTAGTAAATTATAGAATGTGAATATGAAACAACTCGTACTTATCCGCCATGGCGAATCCCTATGGAACCTAGAAAACCGATTTACCGGCTGGGTAGATGTTGATTTAACCCCCACCGGCATCCAGCAAGCTATTCAAGCTGGAGAGAGTTTAAAGGCTGCCGGGTATGATTTTGACATTGCTTACACATCTGTGCTCAAAAGGGCCATTAGAACCCTTTGGCATACCCAAGAAGCCATGGATAGGCTTTGGCTTCCAGTGGTCCACAGCTGGCGCTTAAATGAGCGTCATTATGGCGCCCTAGCGGGCTTGAACAAGGCTGAGACGGCCGCCAAGTATGGCGATGAGCAGGTTCATATCTGGAGAAGATCTTATGATGTAAGGCCTCCTCTGCTAGACCCTAGCGATCCAAGAGCATCATTTAACGATCCTCGCTACTCAAAACTCAAAAAAGAGGAGATTCCCCTGGGTGAATGCCTGAAAGACAACGTTGCTCGAGTTTTGCCACTTTGGGAGGAATCGATTGCTCCAGCTTTGCGCTCCGGCAAGAGAGTTTTGATTGCAGCTCATGGCAATAGTATTCGTTCTCTAGTAAAGTACTTGGACGACGTATCTGATTCAGATATCATGGAAATCAATATTCCCAACGGAATACCTCTTGTTTATGAGCTGGATGACAATTTAAAACCAATTAAACATTTTTACTTAGAAAAATAATTATGCGCCGCTCGATAAAGAGTATTGCCCTCGTTTGCTCAGGACTCATTGCTGGAGTTGCATTAACTTTACAACTTTCAGCAACTGCTCAACAAGGAAGCTCATCCTTACCCCTAGACGAACTTCGCAACCTATCAAATGTATTTGGTCAAATCAAACGCGATTATGTTGAATCTGTTGAAGACAAACGTTTATTGACTGATGCCATCAAAGGTATGGTGAGTGGACTTGATCCACACTCCTCCTACTTGGATAAAAAAGATTTTGCTGAAATGCAAGAACATACCCAAGGTAAGTTTGCAGGCTTGGGCATTGAAATCACTTCTGAAGATGGCATTGTCAAAATTCTTAATCCAATTGAGGACACTCCGGCTGCAAAAGCAGGTCTTTTATCTGGTGACTTAATCACTCGCTTGGATGACAAACCTGTGCGCGGCATGACTCTTGATCAAGCAGTTCGCCGGATGCGCGGCGAACCAGGCACAAAAATTACTTTAACTATTTTCAGAAAAAGTGAAGATAGAACTTTCCCAATCACCATCACTCGCGCTGAAATCAAAGTTCAGTCTGTTAAGGCTAAATTCATTGAGCCTGGTATTGCCTATGTTCGTATCACCAGCTTTCAAGAGAGAACGATTCCGGACTTAGCCAAAAAGTTAAATGAATTGGCTGGTGAAAATTCACAGCTAAAAGGATTGGTCCTTGACCTTAGAAACAACGGCGGCGGTCTATTACAGGGTGCTGTTGGAGTGTCTGCGGCTTTCTTGCCAACCGATACTTTGATTGTTTCGACTAAAGGTCAAACTGAAGAAGCCAAACAAGTATTTAAATCAACTTTTGATAACTACCGTCTATCAGAAAACAGTGATGCCTTAGCGCAGCTATCACCAGCCTTCAAAAAAGTGCCGCTTGTTGTTCTGGTGAATGCATTCTCTGCATCAGCCTCAGAAATTGTTGCGGGCGCCTTGCAAGATCACAAACGTGCCATCATCATTGGTAAAACAACGTTTGGCAAAGGCTCAGTACAAACTGTGCGCCCATTAAGCGTTGACTCTGCCTTGAAGCTAACCACCGCTTACTATTACACGCCAACTGGTAAATCAATCCAAGCATTTGGTATCAAGCCTGATATTGCTGTTGATCAAAATGCCGAAGGTGATCCTGATGATGTTTTAATCACACGCGAAATTGACAGTGAAAAACACCTTAAGAACAAGCAATCATCTGAAGAGAAATTAATCAAAGATCGCGAACAGCGTCGTCTTGAAGAATTACAGCGCATTGAGGAGTTGAACGCGAAGAAAACGCCTGAACAAAAAGAAAAAGATCTTAAAAAGCGTCCCGCTGAATTTGGTTCAGCAGAAGACTTCATGCTCATGCAGGCGGCGGCTTACTTAAAAGGTCAATCGATCAAAAAATCCAAGTCTCGCTTGGAATAAAAAATCTGGCGATGGACGATCAGGAACTGCTTCGATACTCACGCCATATTCTTCTGGATGATATTGGCATTGAAGGCCAAGAAAAAATACTGTCATCTCATGTTATTGTGATCGGTGCTGGCGGTCTTGGTTCAGCTGCTGCGCCATACCTAGCGGCAGCTGGTATTGGCAAAATCACTATAATTGACCATGACATAGTGGATCTAACTACTCTACAGCGCCAAATTATGCACCGCCAAAATTCAATTGGTATGCCAAAAGTGACTTCCGCAAAAACTATGTTGCAAGAGCTTAATCCCAACCTCACCGTTGTCGCACTTGAACAGAAAGTAACGAGTGACCTGCTGGATCAGCTTTTGCCTACTGCAACAGTTGTTTTGGATTGCACAGATAATTTTTCAAGTCGGCATTTAATCAATGCTTCATGCGTTAAACATAAGACTCCTTTAGTCAGTGGTGCGGCCATTCGCTTTGATGGTCAGTTAACGGTGATTGATCCAAGACAAAAAGGTACACCTTGTTATGCTTGTTTGTTTCCAAAAGACCAAAAGTTCGATGAAGTGCAATGCTCAACCATGGGGATTTTTTCACCACTTGTAGGCATCATTGGAGCAATGCAATCAGCTCAAGCACTTCAATTAATTACCAAGGTTGGCAAATCTCTTTGCGGCAAATTACTGTTGTGGGATGCCAGATCAACCCAGATTGACACGATTGAATTACATCAGCGTGAGAACTGCGAAGTTTGCTCAAAGATTCATTAATTAAATAGCGCTTGATCAACGCCTGCTTGATCAAGCGTTGATTTTTTGAAATGCCGCCTGAATATCTTCAGGCTCAATCGCTGCCAACAAATCATCAACCGTTAATTTCAACTGCTTTGTATCGGATCTCAAGATTTCTTGTTTAACGGATAAAAGCTGCATGGAATGAAGTGAAAAATCCGTCAGACCCATGCCCAACAAGACTCTGGTCATTGAAGCGTCTCCGGCCATTTCACCACAAACAGATACTGGCATTTGAGCACTCTTGGCATCTCTGATAATGCCAGCAATCAATCTTAAAACTGCTGGGTGCAGTGGGTCATACAAATGCGCAACTGCGTTATCTGCACGGTCAATGGCCAAGGTATATTGAATCAGGTCATTGGTACCGATAGATAAAAAATCTAAACGACGAATAAACAAAGGGAGTGATAGAGCTGCCGCTGGAATTTCAATCATCGCGCCCACTTGAATGCCTGGATCAAAACTAATGTCTTCGGCTTCCAATTGATTTTTAGCGGTTTGAATCAACTCTAAAGTCTGATCAATTTCTTGAGCATGAGCCAACATCGGTATCAGAATTTTAATCTTTCCAAATGCAGAGGCTCTTAAAATGGCGCGTATCTGAATCAAAAACATCTCAGGCTCAGAGAGTGACCACCTGATGGCACGCAAGCCCAAAGGAGACAAATAGTTAGCACCCCCATTATCTTTTGCATCTAAAGGCTTATCAGCGCCAATATCAATGGTTCTGATGCTGACTGGCAAGCCCTTCATGGCTTCAGCTGTTTTGCGGTAAGCCCAAAATTGTTCGTCTTCGTCAGGCATTTGGCCTTGGCGATTCATGAATAAAAATTCGGATCTGAACAAACCAATGCCAACAGCTCCCGAATCTAATGCCATAACAGCATCTTCAGGCATTTCAACGTTAGCCATTAAATCAATGTGTTGCCCATCTACAGTCACTGTTGGCGTGTGCTTGAGTCTTAAAAGTTTTTTCTTTTCAAGTTTTCTTGCCGACTGCAAATGACGATATTCTTCAAGAATAAAGGGGCTTGGATCAACAATGACAATGCCACGATCACCATCGATGATGAGCCAATCATCCTGTCGAATCAGCTCGCTAGCACTTCTAACTCCCACTGCAGCTGGAATATCTAAACTTCTTGCAACGATTGCGGTGTGCGAAGTTTTACCGCCTAAGTCAGTAACAAATCCGCCAAACGTCAATTCTTTGAAGCGAAGCATATCTGGTGGAGAAATATCATGGGCCACCACAATCACTTCACTCAGCTCTCTATTTTCGGAAACTGTTTTGTAGAAGGCCCCGATGGTTTGATGGTCCTCCCCCAAATGAAGAACTTTCATGACTCGCTCAACGACCTGACGGATATCTGCTGCTCTTTCGCGCAAATAGGCGTCCTCAATCTCTGCAAATTGTTCGAGCACGTTCTCTAACTGAGTGGCTAAAGCCCATTCGGCGTTATACCGCTTTTTTTGAATCAACTCCAGGGGTCTCTCTGTCAGAGTTGGGTCGGCCAAAATCATGCCGTGCACATCCAAAAATGCAGCCATCTCCTCAGGCGCCGCCTCAGGTAGGCCCGCTCTTAATGTCTTCAATTCTTGTCTAACAACTTGAAATGCGCCGAGAAGTCTTTTTTGTTCTGATTGCTCACTGCCTTCGGAAATTAAGTAATGATTCACATCCATGGCGGATGGGGCAATCCTCAGGGCACGACCTATCGCAATACCATTCGTAACAGGAATACCGTGAAGCGTAAAAGACAAATTACTGACCTTCCCCAAATCGATCATTGATGAGCGCTTGAATAGCATCAAAAGCTTCTTGTGCTTGATCACCCTCAGTCTCAAGTGTTACAACACTGCCCATTCCAGCGGCAAGCATCATCACACCCATAATACTTTTAGCATTTACTCTTCTGCCACTCTTAGATAGAAATATTTCGCAAGGGTACTGCCCTGCCAGCTGAGTTAATTTAGCTGAGGCGCGGGCATGCAATCCAAGCTTATTGATGATATTAATTTCTGCGCTTGGCATGCTCAATCCTTCACTTCCATCTTTTTACTCTCATCGATATGGCTGATGTGACCGATTGGAATAATTCCTTGCTGACCACCATGCATGGCTTTTTGAGTGGCAGAATCCAAAGGCTCCGATCTGTAAGCAATCGCACGCATCAACATCGGTAAATTGACGCCCGCAATAACTCTAACGTGCCCATCAAAATCTTTCATATGGGCCAATCGACTGGCAACGTTTGCTGGCGTAGCGCCCATAATGTCTGTGAGCACAATAAGGCCCTTATCAGAATTGATTGAATGAGCAGCCTCTACCGCGCGCTCCAAAGTCAACTTTGCATCTTCATGCGCCATGACATCAAGAGCTTTTAGG
>CAXNHG010000011.1:0-9179 GCA_964202085.1 Polynucleobacter sp.
TGCTGGTGGCAAGCGGGTTTTTGGAATGCCCTTAACGAAGCAATCCCGCAGAACCCCACAAAAATAGTAGCAGTAAGCGCGGGCGCAGCAACCGCCTGTTTGTTCTCGGCTCGGCCGGGCGATGAGGGCGCTCGGTGGGGGCTTAATTACTACGCAAAAGCTTTGGCCTCTGTTTCAAACAATATTGACTGGAAAAACCTTTTTTCAGCCGACCCTCTTTTCCCGCACTACCGCTTATACCGAGCGGCCCTGGAAAATATCTTGGGCGACGGCTTTGAGCGAATTCAGGAGGGGCCTGAGATTTTGATTGGGTTGGCCAAAACTCCAAGCTATTTAAGCCCCACGCTTTCCGTCGTCATTGGTCTCTTGGCGTATCAGCTTGAAAAGAAACTCAAGCGGCCACTCCACCCCCAATCCGGAAAGCGTCTGGGCTTTTCAAGATTATTTGTTTCATCCAAATCTTGCGCCAATATCGATGAGCTGATTGAGACTATCTTGCAGTCATCCTGCACCCCACCATTTACGCCGGTGATGTATCGGGATGACCAGGCCATTTTAGATGGGGGCCTTATTGATAATGCTCCCATTGATGGGCTAACACCGGCGGCCCCTGGCGAGAAAAATCAAGAAGCGCTTATTTTGTTAACAAGAAGGTATGGGCTTGCCAATCCTTTTATTCAAGAATTGTCAGGATTGAGGTTGACTTACATTCAACCAAGCCAAAAAGTGCCCATTTCAAGCTGGGACTATTCAAGACACGACCTCATGCCAGAGGCCTATGAGCTTGGAAAAAGAGATGCCAAACTTGCTGTCACTAATGGCATTTTTGTCTAATTAGGGTCAGACTCAAGTGGTCTTTGCAGGGGTAAAAGAGCCTACAAAGTGGTATCCTTATGCTATTCGAAATCAACCAACTTAATTATGAACCAACCAACGATGAAGGGCGTGGCCACCCTTAATGTGCCGTCTTATGTTAAACATCAAAAGTTGATTGACTGGGTGGCTGAAGTGGCTGCCTTGACAATGCCAGACAACGTTTATTGGTGTGATGGCAGCGAAGAAGAATATGATCGTTTGTGTGCTCAGATGGTTGCGGCCGGAACGCTAAAAAAGCTAAATCCAGCAAAAAGAAGAAATTCATATTTAGCCTGTTCAGACCCAAGTGATGTGGCCAGGGTTGAAGACAGAACCTACATTTGCTCTAAAAATAAAGAAGATGCGGGCCCCACCAACAACTGGATGGACCCAGCTGAAATGCGCACGACGCTACAGCCATTATTTACAGGTTGCATGAAAGGCAGAACGATGTATCTTGTGCCTTTTTCAATGGGGCCCCTGGGATCTCCAATTGCCCACATTGGTGTTGAGCTATCTGATAGTCCTTACGTTGCCATTAATATGCGCATCATGACTCGCATGGGCAGGGGTGTTTTTGATGTCTTGCGCACCACGGGCGACTTTGTGCCATGCGTTCATACCGTTGGTAAACCACTGCAGGCTGGTCAAAAAGATGTGGCTTGGCCATGCAACAGCACTAAATACATTGTGCATTACCCAGAAACTCGTGAAATTTGGTCATTTGGCTCTGGTTATGGCGGCAACGCATTGCTGGGCAAAAAATGCTTTGCTTTAAGAATTGCATCAACTATGGGCCGTGATCAAAACTGGCTGGCTGAGCACATGTTAATTTTAGGCGTTATCTCGCCTGAAGGTAAAAAATACCATGTGGCTGCGGCTTTTCCATCAGCTTGTGGCAAAACCAATTTTGCAATGCTGATTCCGCCTCAAGGTTATCAAGGTTGGAAGGTGACCACCATTGGTGATGATATTGCTTGGATCAAGCCACGCAAAGATCCCGTCACAGGGAAAACACGTTTGTTTGCAATTAACCCAGAAGCTGGCTATTTCGGCGTCGCCCCTGGCACAAACACATTGACCAACGCCAATTGCATGGCGTCTTTGAATGAGAACGTCATCTTTACAAACGTTGCGCTAACTGATGATGGCGATGTTTGGTGGGAAGGCATGACTGATAAAGCCCCTGATCACCTCATTGATTGGCAAGGTAAAGACTGGACTCCTGCAGATGGTGTAGCAGGAAGAAAAGCATCACATCCAAATGCCAGGTTCACAGTTGCTGCAACCAACAATCCGGTGATTGATCCAGAGTGGAACAATCCTGACGGGGTTGCAATTGATGCATTCATCTTTGGTGGCCGTCGCTCAACAACCGTGCCATTGGTAACAGAAGCTCGTAATTGGGTCGAGGGCGTTTACATGGCCTCAACCATGGGCTCTGAAACAACTGCTGCCGCTGCTGGTCAGCAAGGCGTTGTTCGTCGCGACCCATTTGCGATGCTGCCTTTTGCCGGTTACAACATGAGCGATTATTTCCAACATTGGCTGAACATGGGCAAAAAGCTTGAGCTTGAGAGCGCAAAATTGCCAAGCATTTACTGCGTTAACTGGTTCCGTAAGAACGACGCTGGCAAGTTTGTGTGGCCGGGGTATGGTGAAAACATGCGCGTTCTGGCTTGGATGTTAGAGCGTATTGAAGGCAAGGCAAAAGGTCAAGAAAATATTTTTGGCACAACCCCGTCGCACAAAGACATCAATTGGGCAGGCCTAGACTTCAGCGAAGATCAATTCAATCAGGTTACCTCAATTGACAAGGCTGCTTGGCAAGAGGAAATGAAGTTACATGATCAGTTGTTTGATCAGCTGGCATATCATTTGCCAAAAGAATTGGCTGAAACAAAGCGGGCTTTAGAAAAGCGCTTAGCCAGCTAAACAATCAACAGAAACAAAAAGCCCATTGTTTGAATATTTCAAACAATGGGCTTTTTTATAAAGGCCGGATTAGTTTGCGTGCTTTGGGAACATATTTGTCGGATTGATGTGATTGCCAGCCCTCATGACTTCATAGTGAAGGTGTGGGCCAGTTGATCTTCCGGTGTTGCCCACCCTGGCAACCATGTCGCCGCGTTTTACTGTCTGCCCTACCCTGACCAATAGTTGGCTTGCGTGGGCGTAGCGTGTTTTAAAACCCTCTGCATGATTGATTTCAATCACATTGCCATATTGGGAATCCCAGCCTGAGCGACTCACAACACCGCCTGCAGAGGCAAGAATCGGCGTGCCAACGGGCGCAGAAAAATCTAGGCCTTCATGCTTTGCCATGGCGTGTAAGAAAGGATCCATTCTTAAACCAAACCCACTGCTCAAGCTGTAGTTGTCTTTAACCGGAATGCCTATTGGCAAACTATTCAACCAGGTGAATTGCTTTTCCCAGAGGGCATTAATTTCTGACACACTCTTTTTAAACTCGGTCATGTCCTGAAGTGAGCCATCTAGAGCATCGATCAGACGAACATCTTTATTGATTTTTATTTCCGGAAGCTTGTGGGGGCCGCCTTTTCCATTTCCACCAGGAATCTGCGACTTAACCGCACTTGGCGTAGCCATGTCCATGAATTTGTCTTTTAGTTTTTGAATTTGAACAATTTCATCAGAGGTAGTTTGTAATTTTTCCTGAATTGCTTGAAGACGTTCTTTATAGGCCAATTCAATTTGATCTTGTTCTGCTTGGGTTAAAACACCGCCCAAGGCCCTGGCTAAATCAGGCCTTGCTTCAATCGCAATTCTCAATCCAACAAAATGCAAAATACCGCCCGCAGCAACCAAAAGCGCTGCGAAGATACCAACCGCAAATGAAACGGTTCTTAAGGTAATCGATAATTTTCGTACCCGACCCGTCGGACCGGAAACCCACATTAGCTGCATAAAATTTCTTCAATTTGATCAGACATGCATTATAAAGGCTCGCATGAGTATGCCAACCCCCTCCCAAATCCTCGACGCAATCGTGATTGGTGGGGGCATTGCAGGCGCTTCGATCATAAAATCATTAAAAAACAATAACTTAAGTAACTTTTTGGTAATAGATTCCGGAGAATTGCCTGCCCAGGGCACCAGCGGGCATGATGGCGCACTTTGTCACCCCTATGTTGGCCGTGGGGCATCACGACTTCAACGTTTGAGCATGATTGCATTCAACGAGGCCAAGCAAATCTGGGCAAATTATTGGTCCGGGGGCGGCGTTTTGCATTTGGCTAGAAATGCAGAAAATCATGATAAAAATATAATGAGTGAGCGCCTACTATCGCAAGGATTTAGCCTTGATAAAGCGAAAGTAATTTCCGCAAATGAAGCCAAGGCGTTGTGCGGGGTGTCATTAGCGGGCACATTTTTCCCAGAGGGCGGCTGGGTCGATCTCAAGCAAATCTGTGAGGACGTATTCTCTGAGTTAACGCATCAGCAGTCATTGATGTCATGTGCAGTTACAAAAATTGCATATCGTGACAAACATTGGATCGTTTACGACAAACGGCAAAAAATCATTGGGGTGACGCCCAGATTGTTTCTGGCCAGCGGTTTGGGGGTTAAATCATTGGCAGCATCAACACAAATTGATTTGCCTCTGAAGCCGGTTCGCGGACAGCTGTCAACTTTTGGCTATAAAAAAGAAAGCTCTTGGGCCAGACATCAACCAACCGTTGCCATTTCTGGCAAGGCTTATTGTTTGCCCCCGATTAAAATGAACGATGGGTCTTATCAGTGGATGGTTGGGTCTAGCTATGATGAGCACGAAGAGGATTTAACTGTCTGGGATCAAAGCCATCAAGAAAACTTAAGTCTCATTCAGGAAATGCTGGGAAAGGAATGTGACCTTGCAGAAATTGAGCCAGTGGATGCGTTCGTTGGAATACGTTGCGTGGCCAGCGATCGTCTGCCAATCATGGGCCCAGTTAAAGGCTATCCCGGCTTATATATCTTGACCTCTCTAGGATCAAGGGGCGTGATGTGGTCTGCGCTCGCCCACCAGATGTTCACAGAACATCTGGCAGAAGAGATGCGTCAATCCGCTTTTTTAGACACACGCTTTTTTGCGGGCGCGCGCTTGACTGGCTTGGGCTTATCAGAAGACTTGGTTTCTGCTTTACTTCCGGCGCGTTTTTTGGCTGGCGCCTCAAATTCAAAGCCGATTTTGCCGTCTGGCTGACGCGCCAAATATGCTTTAAAGCCACGCCCAGTTCTAGATGATTTGAAATTGGTGAGTAAGTCCGTTTTCCCTTCATTCAAAAGCTTAGCCACTTGCTCTTGCGAAATCTCTTGTTGCAAGACAACTTTGCCAGTAGAAAAATCACAGGCTTTATTAGGGCCAACACTTCGTTCGCAGAGATATTTCATGCCATGTTCATACACGGGGCCCGAGCATTTAGGGCAAGCCCCCAAAGAGGCCTGACCAGTGAAATCAACTTCTTCATTGTTGTCTTCACCGCTATTGCCAAAATCAAACTCAAGCTTATAGCCTGCATTTGGATAGTCTTTGTCATCTTCCGGAATAGAAACCAATTTAATGATCGCAGCAAATGGACGCCCCATTTTGCTTCTGAAGCCTTGTAGCGGGCCGATCTCTTTATTCTTAATGAACTCTTCGGCTTCGTGATATTCAAAAGAGCGGCCGCCAGGTATTTTGCTGATAGAAAAGCCGCACTTTTCACAAGCAAAGCGACGGTAGTTTTCTTTGACCAAGCCACCGCAATGAGGACAGGGTGTTTTTAGATCTGCATAGTCACCAGGAATCGTATCGCTGTCATATTCTTTAGCGCGCTTAACAATTCGTTGGGTGATTTGCGCAATTTCTTGCATGAACGTGTTGCGATCAATTTGACCTTTTTCCATCAATGCTAGTTTGTGCTCCCAGTTACCTGTTAATTCTGGGTGAGTTAATTCTTCAACCCCCAAGCCGCGCAATAAAGTCATTAACTGAAAAGCTTTGGCGGTCGGAATAATTTCCCTTGCTTCACGCACCATGTATTTTTCGAAAAGCAAACCTTCAATGATCGCAGCTCTTGTGGCCGGTGTGCCCAGACCCTTTTCTGACATCGCCTCTCTAAAGTCTTCGTCATCAATGAGTTTGCCGGCACCCTCCATGGCAGACAAGAGTGTTGCCTCGGTATAGCGTGCCGGAGGCTTTGTCTTCAAGGGGCTTGGCTTGACGGACTCAGTTTGAACCTTTTCATTCTCAGCAACCACTACAAGTTCTTTGTCATCCTGGGATGATTTTCCATAAACCGCCAACCATCCTGGATTGACCAAAATCTTGCCATCTGTTTTAAACAGATGACCATTTACCTCGGTGATGCGGGTGGTGACTTTGAATTCAGCTGATGGGAAAAATATCGCCATGAAACGACTAACCACCAAGTCATAAAGTTTCTGTTCAGGCTCTGAAAGATTTTTGGGCGCCTGAAGGGTTGGGATGATCGCAAAGTGATCAGAAATTTTGCTGTTATCAAAAATCTTTTTATTGGGTTTTACCCAGGAGCTATTCAAGATTAGTGATGCATGCGGGTAGTAGTTGTCTGAACTTTCGGCCAGCATTTCTAGGGTGCCGGTGACTGTTGGAAGATAGTCTTCTGGCAAAGCACGCGAATCAGTTCTTGGGTAAGTAAGAACCTTGTGTCTTTCATATAAGGCTTGAGCCAAGCCCAAAGTGTTTTTGGCCGAGAAACCAAATCTAGCATTTGCCTCACGCTGCAAGCTTGTTAAATCAAAAAGCTGCGGGGCCGCTTGAGAGCTGGGTTTCGACTCTTCACGAACTTTGCCGACCTTGTCGTGACAGGCAGCAACAATGCTTGCCGCCGCCGCCGCACTCCATAAGCGACTGTCTCTTTTCTCAGGATCAGCATTAGCGTCTTTAGAATCTTTTTTAAACTTCGGATCAAACCATCGGCCCTGATAAATCCCTGCTGCACAAATGAATTCAGCGGTGACCTCCCAATAATCTCGAGAGATAAATTTTCTGATCAACTCTTCTCGCTCAACCACAATCGAAAGGGTTGGTGTTTGAACACGCCCTACAGTGGTTAAGAAGAAGCCACCGCTTTTGCTGTTAAAGGCGGTCATGGCGCGCGTGCCATTGATGCCAATTAGCCAATCAGATTCCGAACGACAACGTGCCGCATTGGCAAGATTGAGCAACTCTTCATCGCTGCGCAATTTACCAAAACCATCTTTAATGGCTTGGGGCGTCATTGACTGAAGCCACAGGCGTTCGACTTTTTGAGTTGCTTTGGTATGCTGTGCAATCAAGCGAAAAATTAGCTCGCCCTCTCGCCCCGCGTCACAAGCATTGATCAAGCGATTGATGTCTTTGCGCTTGATCAGTTTTTGTAAAACCTTTAAGCGAGCCTCTGTCTTGGCAATCGGACGAAGGTCAAAGTGGGGTGGAATAACTGGTAAGTTGGCAAACGACCATTTACCTCTTTTGACTTCATAGGCATCAGGGGCCGCTATCTCAAGAAGGTGTCCAACAGCAGAAGAAACTACAAATTGATCACTTTCGAAGTAATCCTCGTGTTTTGTGAATCCGCCAAGTGCGCGAGCAATGTCTGCCGCAACCGATGGTTTTTCGGCAATGATTAAGGCCTTAAAAGGTCCAGTTTGAGCAGTTGTTTTTGCCACGTGACAGCTTTCCCAATGGGTCTAATTAAATGAATTTCCTTTTTTCATTATTAACCGATAAATGGAAAAGATGGAAATAATTAAGAAAACCCATATCAGGGACCTGTCATTAATACTAGATAAATACGGGTTATTTTTCAAAAAACCTTAATTCTTCAAATATATCTCCGGGACCTTCCACCAACTTCGCGCCCTCCTTGATAGGCTGGTGACACCCCATCGATTGAGGCTGATGGATTGAATTTGGAACGGCAAACACCTCACGCCCTAGATCATTGGCATATTTTGCGGTTGTCAGGGAGCCTGAGCGAATGGCTGCCTCAACCACTAGTATTCCCAATGACAGCGCGGCAATCAGCCTATTTCTTTGTCTAAAAAAGTGTGGCTTGATGATGGAGCCCGGAGGATATTCAGAGATCAACAAACCTTGACGAGCAATTGTTTTGAATAAGTATTGATTTTTGTGAGGGTAGCACCGATCTAAGCTGGTGCCACAAACGGCTATGGTCGAAAGTAGCGGTCTAGCTTGCAGGGCTCCTAAGTGGGCCGCCGAGTCGATTCCTTCGGCCAGCCCAGATATGACGACCAGTCCTTGGTCAACCACGACGTTTGCAAAATAAGAGGCAGCTGTCATACCTTCTTTGGAGGCCTGTCGGGACCCAACAATCCCAAGGCTGGGTATTTTTAATGCCTCAAGATTTCCCAGACAGTAAATTTCTTGAGGGGCATCAGGCAAATCTAGCAATCTGCTTGGATAATGGGGGTGCGATTGTTTAACGGCGATAATTGAGTTCATAGACAAGAAGTCTATGAATTAAGATTGACTCAACTATCAGATAACCATGAACTAATTTGTAAGAATATTCTGAAATGGCTGCATTACCTATTCTTTGTTATCCAGATCCCCGCTTGCACACGGTTGCAAAACCAGTTGTGGCGGTGAATGATGCCGTCCGTCAGTTGGTGGCTGATATGGCTCACACCATGTACGAGGCCCCCGGTATTGGATTAGCGGCTACTCAGGTAAATGTTCATCAGCAGGTGATCGTGATTGATCTATCCGATGAAAGAGATCAGCTACAAGCGTTCATTAATCCAGAAATTATTTGGAGTAGTGAGGAAAAGAAAGTTTGGCAGGAGGGATGTTTATCTGTGCCAGATTTTTTTGATGAGGTCTTGCGCCCTTCCGAGGTAAAAGTTCGCGCATTAAATTTAGCTGGAAAATCATTTGAAATACATGCTGATGGATTATTGGCGGTTTGCATCCAACATGAAATGGACCACCTCAAGGGCAAGGTGTTTGTTGAGTATTTGTCACCATTAAAGCGCATGAGAATTGCTGGCAAACTGAAAAAGCAAATAAAAGCAGGCATTCTCTGATGTTGAAGGTTGTCTTTGCAGGAACCCCTGAATTTGCAAGAATTGCTTTGGAGGCGATTGCTCATGCGGGTCACGAAGTGGTCATGGTGATGACGCAGCCCGATAGGCCTGCAGGTCGTGGACTACAGCTACAGGCCAGCCCAGTCAAGCAGCTTGCTTTAGAAAAAAATATTCCAGTGATGCAGCCGACCTCACTCAAGGTAACTGGCCCCCATAGCGATGAAGCGCGAGAAGCTTTAAGTCGTTTACAAAACTTAGACTTTGATGCA
>CAXNHG010000012.1:0-8672 GCA_964202085.1 Polynucleobacter sp.
AAAGAAATTAGAGAGCTTGAGCACAGATACTCGCTCACAGCTTCGTGAAAAAGGTTTGCGTCATTCTGGCATCGAGCGTCAGGGAGATTTGATTGTTATTAGATTCCCCAACCAAGAAGATGCGGCGAGCGCCAGAACCTTATTGAACAATAATTTACAAAATCTTGACTTCACTGTTGAGAAGTCTGCCGACGGATTTAAGTTAGTGGGTAAATTCAAAGATTCTGCGATCAAAGAAGTTCAAGAAAATGCTGTCAAACAAAACATCACCACACTTCACAATCGCGTGAATGAATTAGGCGTTGCAGAACCAGTGATTCAACAACAGGGTCAAGACAGAATCATTGTGCAACTGCCTGGCGTTCAAGATACAGCCAGAGCTAAAGACATCATCGGTCGAACAGCGACCCTTGAGTCTCGCTTAGCAGACCCTGTAAAGACATACTTGCTCTCCGGCGAACTCCCGCCTCCAGGCTCTGATATTTTTAAGATGGGTGATGGTCGCCAAGTTGTGTTTAAAAAGTCAGTGATTTTTAGTGGCGATCGAATCACCAGCGCATCAGCAGGCTTTGATTCAAATCAGCGTCCAGCCGTCAACATCAGCCTTGACTCCTCAGGTGGTCGCGTCATGCAAGAGATCACCCGCGAGAATATTGGCAAACCCATGGGTATGATTCTTTTTGAAAAAGGTCGTGGTGAAGTATTAACGGTTGCGACTATTCAAAGCGAGTTTGGCTCAAAGTTTCAAATCACTGGTCAACCAAGCACAGACAGCGCCAATGATCTAGCCCTATTACTTCGCGCAGGCTCATTGGCAGCCCCGATGGAAATCATTGAAGAAAGAACCATTGGTCCTAGCTTAGGTGCTGAGAACATCTCGATGGGCTTCAATTCAGTAATTTATGGATTTGTTGCAATTGCAATCTTTATGACTGCCTATTACCTGCTATTTGGTGTGTTCTCAGTCATTGCTTTGTCAGTCAACCTATTCTTATTGGTGGCGTTACTTTCAATGCTACAAGCTACCTTGACTCTGCCAGGTATTGCCGCGATGGCACTGGCGCTTGGTATGGCGATTGACTCCAACGTTTTGATCAATGAGCGTATTCGTGAAGAATTACGTGCAGGAGCCACACCACAAGCCGCGATTTCAACTGGCTTTGAAAAAGCTTGGGGCACTATTCTTGACTCGAACATCACTACTTTGATCGCAGGTATTGCTTTACTGGCATTTGGTTCGGGCCCTGTCAGAGGCTTCGCTGTTGTTCACAGTTTGGGCATCTTAACGTCGATGTTCTCTGCGGTATTTTTTGCCAGAGGATTGGCCAATCTTTGGTATGGCCGCAAAAAGAAATTAGACAAGTTATCTATTGGCGAAGTTTGGCGCCCCACTGAATAAAAGGAATTAATAACATGGAATTTTTTCGTATTCGCCGTGACATTCCCTTTATGCGCCATGCTTTGGTGCTTAATGCGATTTCCGCGATCACTTTTTTAGCTGCTGTCTTTTTCTTGCTCACCAAGGGCTTGCATCTGTCTGTTGAATTCACAGGTGGCACAGTCATGGAAATCAGTTATCAGCAAACTGCTCCTTTAAATACCATCAGAGCAGATTTAACCAAACTAGGCTACCAAGATATCCAAGTTCAAAACTTTGGTAGCTCAAAAGATGTTTTGATTCGTTTGCCACTTCAAAGAAATGCTGAAGGTAAAACTATTTCTTCTTCACAACAAAGTAATCAAGTACTCGATACACTCAAAGCATCAAGCGCTGACGTTACTTTAAAACGTGTTGAGTTTGTAGGACCTCAAGTGGGAAAAGAATTAGCTACCGATGGCTTATTGGCTCTTCTATTTGTTATTTTAGGCATCGTTATTTACCTATCCATTCGCTTCGAATGGAAGTTTGCTGTAGCAGGCATTTTGGCTAACCTACATGACGTTGTGATCATTTTGGGATTCTTTGCGTTGTTCCAATGGGAATTCTCTTTATCTGTATTGGCTGCGGTTTTGGCCGTTCTTGGATACTCAGTGAATGAGTCTGTGGTTATTTTTGACCGCATCAGAGAGAACTTCCGCAAATACAGGAAAATGGAAGTATCTGCGGTGATTGATAATGCAATCACCAGCACCACCAGCAGAACGATCATCACCCATGGTAGTACGCAGATGATGGTTTTAGCCATGTTACTTTTCGGCGGCCCAACGCTTTATTACTTCTCCTTAGCATTGACCATCGGCATCTTATTCGGTATTTACTCTTCTGTTTTCGTTGCTGCCGCATTGGCGATGTGGTTTGGCATCAAGCGCGAAGACCTGGTATCTGCAGAAACGAAGGCTGGTGCTGGTGCTACCAAATCTGATGACCCCAACTTTGGTGCTCAAATTTAATTACTGATACAGGTATTTATTTATTAATGAATATTTTCATCTGAATATATTTTCTTTCAAATAAAAAAGCGGGCTATGCCCGCTTTTTTATTGTCTTCCTCGGTAAGCTTAGCTCGTAACCTTTATTAGATAGTTACCGCTTTAGCTTTGCTGGCTTTCTTAGAAAGCTTGTACTGAAGTGCTGTCGCTGCAATAGCAAAGATCCATGGAGTTAGCTTGAGGATCCATGGGTTGACGTCTGCCAGCATGTCAATAAACAATATCTCTTTCAAAAGCATTTGAATAGCTACAGCAAATAGAACAAAGCCGCCTATAAATACAGCATTAGGCCAACGATCTAATATTTTGGTAACCATGCTTGAACCAAAAATAACCACTGGGACACTGATCAATAAACCCATGATGATCAAAGTCCAATTACCATTCGCTGCTGCGGCAATACCCAATGCATTATCAACACCCATCACGGCATCAGCAATCACGATGGTTGTAATCGCTGCCCTGAAGGTATCGGCTGCTTTAATATCGTGGTGCTCTTCTTGAAAAGCCAGCTTCCAACCAATCCAAACGAGTGCGATGCCGCCCACCAAACGCAAACCTGGTATCAACATCAAATATGTGATGATGGCGACCGAAACAAAACGAACGGCGATTGCACCAAAAGTGCCCCAGAAAATTGCTTTTTTACGCAGATGTGGCGGCAATCTATTGGCCGCCATACCAATCACTAAAGCGTTATCTCCTGCAAGCACTAGGTCGATGAGAATGATGGCCAAAATAGCCCAAATAGCCTCAATGGATATGAAATCCATAGAATTTCCTTTTTTTATTTTGGTCTTGCCAAGGACCCATTCCCCTCATGTACCGGGCGATAAACGCCGTGCTGACGACACACAAGACTCATGACTATGAGCTGGCTACTCCCCAGTGTTTGTAGGTGCATTCTATATAAACAATCTGATTAACCATAAAACCATGTAAATATTAGGGATTTGATCTCGAGATGGTAGGGCTTCCAGAACGAGTGACTCTTATCACCCCTAAATTAACCCAACAATAAGTATTTTGCTAATGGGAATGGGATTGAATCAGGCTTGAAGGGTTTGCTGAATAACCGCGATGATCTTTTTGGTCGCACCAGTGTGTTGATTAGCAAAATCCAGAGCATTGGTGCTCATCTCTTCTTTGGCTTGATGGTTGGTCAACAATAAATCCATGGCCTTCACCAAATCAGCAACATCAGTGATCCGAATGGCAGCCCTGGCATCAATCACATCAGCACTGGCCTGTTGAAAATTAAATGTGTGCTCGCCCAGAATAATTGGTCGACCCAATGCGCATGCCTCAATGAAATTTTGACCGCCTAAAGGCAATAAACTTCCACCCATGATCACAATGTCAGATAAGGCGTAATAAAAACTCATCTCACCCATTGAATCCCCAAGTATCACTGAACCATGATTGATGGCCTCAGAAAATTCTTGATCACTGAGATTCGAACGACGCAAGACTTTTGGAAAGTTTGACTGCAATTGAGTAAAAACATCATCAAAACGTTGTGGATGTCTTGGCACAATGAATAAGAAAAATTCATTTGGATTTTCTTTGGCCTTAAGAAGTTGTTGCCACGCTTCAATGATTAATGATTCCTCACCATCTCTGGTGCTTGCGGCACAGACAATTTGAACCTGATGGGTCAGTTTTTTCTTGAGCGCCAGAGCATGCTCAACCTGCTGAGAATTAGGCATGACATCGAATTTCAAATTACCGGTCACCAACACATTACTTAAGCCTAAGGAGTTATAGCGCTTGGCATCTAAATTTGTTTGAGCCAAAATTTTGGTGAAGGACTGATAAATCAATTGCGCAAAATTTGAAAACAGACTGACTCGACAAGCACTGCGATCAGACAATCTAGCATTTATGAGGATGATAGGCAAAGACTGTTGACGGGCTGACAAAATCAATCTTGGCCAAACCTCGGTCTCCATGATCAAACCAATTTTGATTGAAAAGTATCGGTAAAACGAGTTAACGGCCCAATGAACGTCATAGGGAAGGTAACTCTGTACCAATTGACCAGAGGCAATATGGTCTGCAAATAACTGTCGCCCCGTATCTCTTCCAGTGGGCGTCATATGGGTCAATAATATCTTTTCACCTCTTTGAATCAAGGTGGTAATTAATGGCGCAGCCGCCCTTGTTTCGCCTACTGATACCGCGTGCACCCAAATACGTGGAGTTGCTCCGCTAATGGACCAAGACATGCCTAGGCGCTCATTGATGTGCTCTAGGTACCCTTGTTGCAGTCTGCCTTTCCAAAGTAAGCGACAAAGAGCCAACGGCAAGGTCAGATACCAAAATAATTGGTAAAGCCCCATCATCAATCGATGACTGATCTTCATTGGGGCATTACAAATCAACGTCATTATTTTTTTAAACGCTTGGCTAATTCTGCTGCTTTACCGATATAAGAGGCGGGGGTCATTTCTAAAAGAAGTTTCTTGGCATCATCAGGAATAGCCAAACCCTGAATGAAGCTTCTCAAGCCTTCTGGTGTAATACCTTTGCCTCTGGTCAGCTCTTTTAGCTGCTCATAAGGATTGGGCACACCAAAGCGACGCATCACTGTTTGCACTGGCTCCGCCAATACTTCCCAACAATTATTAAGATCTTCAGCCAAGCGCTGAGGGTTTGTTTCTAACTTCCCTAAACCTTTTAGCGCGCTGTCATAGGCCAAAAGACTATGCCCTAGGGCAGTCCCCAAATTACGTAAAACAGTCGAATCTGTTAAATCTCTCTGCCAACGAGATACAGGTAATTTTTCTGATAAATGTTTTAAAAGTGCGTTGGCAACACCCAAGTTACCTTCTGAATTTTCAAAATCAATTGGATTGACTTTGTGAGGCATGGTGGATGAACCAATTTCACCTGCCTTGGTTTTTTGTTTGAAATAACCAACAGAGATGTAAGCCCAGATGTCACGGTTCATGTCTAACAAAATCGTATTGGCTCTGGCAATCGCATCAAACAATTCAGCCATGTAATCATGTGGCTCAATTTGAATGGTGTATGGGTTGAACTCCAAACCCAGACGCTTTTCCACCACTTCTTTTGAAAAACTTTCCCAATCCACATCTGGGTATGCAGAAAGGTGCGCGTTATAGTTACCCACAGCTCCGTTCATTTTGCCAAGCAAAGGTACTTTTTCAATATTTTTAATAGCTCTTTGCAAGCGCATGGCCACGTTGGCCATTTCTTTGCCCAACGTTGTTGGTGAGGCAGGCTGTCCATGTGTGCGAGACAACATGGGTACATCGGCATTGACCACCGCTAAATTGGTCAGCGCTGACAAAAGCTCACGTAATTTAGGCAAGATAACTTCTTGACGAGCACCCTTCAACATCAAACCATGAGATGTGTTGTTGATATCCTCTGATGTGCAAGCAAAGTGAATGAATTCGCTGGCTTTTTCTAATTCAGTATGACCAACTACTTTTTCTTTCATCCAATATTCAACCGCTTTCACATCGTGATTAGTCACGGCTTCGATAGCTTTAATTCTTTCTGCGTCCACATCAGAAAAATCTGCAACTAATTTCAATAAAACAGTTTCCGCATTGGCGCTAAAGCTTGGGAAGTCTGGTAATTTAGCCTGTGATAAGGCAATTAACCAGTGAACCTCAACCTGAACCCGCTGCTTCATGAAGGCAGCCTCTGATAGCCAAGGGCGCAAACCCTCTGTTTTTGAGGCGTAACGGCCATCCAAAGGGGATAAAGCATTTAATGTAGATAGTTTAGTAGTCACAGCTAATTCCTAAAAAAGCATCGAAAACATGATTTTAGTCTTTCTGAGGAGATAAGCCTAAATAGCTATACTTATGCCATGAAATTAATTGGATCACTCACCAGCCCCTACGTGCGCAAAGTAAGAATTGTTTTTGCCGAAAAGAAAATTGAAGTTCCGCTCATTCAAGAGAATGTCTGGAGCCAAGATACCAAAATCATGCAAGCCAACCCCCTCGGAAAGGTCCCTTGCTTGGTCATGGATGATGGCGGAGCCATGTTTGATTCGCGTGTGATCGTTGAATACGCCGATACTTTGAGTCCCGGGAACAAACTCATCCCATCCTCTGGCAAAGAGAGGGCAGCGGTTAAAACTTGGGAGGCTCTGGCAGACGGTATTTTGGATGCCTCCATTCTTGCAAGACTAGAAGCAACATGGAGGCCTGATGAACAAAAGAGCCAAGCCTGGATAGACCGTCAACTCCATAAAGTTGATGTCTCACTCAAAGCCATGTCTAACGGTTTGGGTGAGTCTGAATGGTGCTTTGGTAATCAGATAAGCTTGGCTGATATTTCAGTGGGTTGCGCTTTGAATTATTTGATTTTTAGATTTCCAAATATTCAATGGCAAAAGGCTCATCCGAATTTGAATCGACTTTATAAAAAGTTGATGTCACGCCCTTCATTTGCCAACACGGTACCACCGCAATAAGCGATCTTGCTTTAACTGGCGATAATTCCACCACCCAAACAACGCTCACCGTCATAAAGTACCGCTGACTGACCGGGCGTTACAGCCCACTGGGCCTCATCAAACTCAAGCGTAAAACTGTCTCTGGCCACCTGCTTTAATTGGCAAGGTGCGTCAGACTGCCTGTATCTAGTTTTTGCGGTGTAATTCTTTTGTTCAGGCAAACCTTCAAACGTCCAACTGATTTGAGATGTTTGTAACACCTTATTTAATAACCATGGGTGGTCGTGGCCTTGAACGATGTAAAGAGAATTACTGGCCATGTCTTTTTTAGCTACAAACCATGGATCACCACTGCCATCCTTGCTACCCCCCATGCCAATGCCTTTTCTTTGCCCAAGGGTATAAAAAGCCAAGCCAATGTGCTCGCCAATCACCTTGCCATCTTCTGTTTTGATCGGGCCTGGTTTATTAGGCAAATAGCGGTTCAAGAAATCTCTAAAAGGTCTCTCTCCAATAAAACAAATACCTGTTGAATCTTTTTTCTTGGCATTGGGTAAACCAATCATTTCAGCAATTTCTCTGACCATGGATTTTCTAATACCGCCCAATGGGAAAATGACATGACTCAATTGTTGCTGGGTCAAGCGATATAAAAAATAACTTTGATCTTTTGTGTCATCAATGGCTTTTAACAAATGAACGCCATCATCACATCTTGCAGTTTTGGCGTAATGCCCTGTTGCAATAGCCTGCGCGCCCAAACTGATAGCATGATCTAAAAAAGCTTTGAATTTAATTTCTGCATTGCACAGAACATCTGGATTGGGAGTTCTGCCTGCTGAGTATTCTTTTAAGAATTCAGCAAACACACGGTCCTTGTACTCAGCAGCAAAGTTGACTGCCTCAACATCAATTCCAATTAAATCAGCCACCGAAACAACATCCAACCAATCTTGGCGAGAGGAACAAAATTCGCTGTTGTCATCGTCCTCCCAATTCTTCATGAAAAGACCGACCACCTGATATCCCTGTTGCTTCAAAATCCAAGCTGCTACTGATGAGTCAACACCCCCAGACATCCCAATCACAACGGTGGCGGGCGGCAAAACGGGCGCTGCTTTTAAAAAGTCTGTATCAAATGCAAGGAAGGTCATAGGTGTGGCCAAAATAAGTAACTCATTAAAGTTAGGATAAAACACTAAATGCCCAAAAAAACATAAAATGATGGGTCAATTTGATCAGAAAACTCGGAAAATTAGGGTAATCTTAAACTTTTTACAATAATAGGGAGAATCCCATGCGCATTGGCGTGCCCTTAGAGACGCGGGCGAATGAAACGCGCGTTGCTGCCACACCTGAAACAGTGAAGAAATTCATTAGTCAAGGTCACACAGTGATAGTTCAAAAAAATGCTGGCGTTGCAAGTAGTCAGCCCGATTCTGCTTATGAAACAGTTGGTGCAAGTATAGGTTCTGCTGCCGATGCATTGGGTGCAGATATTGTGCTTAAAGTCAGAGCACCAGATACCAATGAATTAGCTCAAATGAAATCAAATGCTGTCTTATTGGGCATGCTTAATCCATTTGATAACGCTAACAATTCTGCTATGGCCACTAAAGGGATCACTGCTTTTGCTCTTGAAGCTGCCCCCAGAACAACCAGAGCTCAAAGCCTGGATGTTTTGTCATCACAAGCCAACATTGCCGGTTACAAAGCTGTGCTGGTTGCCGCCAATGAATACCAACGCTTCATGCCGATGTTAATGACGGCGGCTGGTACAGTAAAAGCTGCCCGTGTATTG
>CAXNHG010000013.1:0-8659 GCA_964202085.1 Polynucleobacter sp.
CTGCAGCAATCTTGGCCGTGGTCTCTCCCATACCAAAACCTATTTCAAGTATTTTGGGCCGATATGTTTGATTTGAGCCACCTGCTTGAGTAGCATCAGATTGAAAACCTTTACCCCAATCAATTGCTTGGCCAGTAAAAGGCAATAAAAATTGAGAGCCTAAAGTCTCAATTGCGCGCGCTTGACCGGCGGTCAAACGTCCTGTGCGCAAAACAAAAGACTTGATGCGGTGCAAGTAATGCTCAGAATCTTCAGACAATGCTTGTTTGGCTTGTTCAAAAGATTGATGTAATCGCGGCGATTCTGAATTCTTTTCTGACATGACTGATATTTTATATCTGCACAGCAATATCAAGAACTATCTTGCTGTGATATTCAAACAATTAATAAACAGTCTAAGAGCCTCCGCGCTGACCCTGTTCGCTATAGAGTCAATGAATTATAATTTGATAATTATTGGAGATTTGTCATATTTTTGTTTAAAAAGAAAAAACCGCGCACCGAAGGCATGGAAAGCTTTGATACCTTGGTAGGTAAAAGCTCTGTCATCCATGGTCGCATGACCGTTCATGACAGCCTGCGCATCGATGGCAAAGTATTTGGCAACTTAGAGCCAGCCAATAAATATCCTTGCTCTATTGCCGTAGGTCCCAGCGGAGTTGTGACAGGAAATATTCACTGTAATAAAGCTTATATTGCCGGTAAAGTGATTGGTAATATTTTTGCCAAAGAATTAATTATGTTATCTGATTGCGCTGTGGTTCATGGTGACATCAGCGCTGAAGCCTTCACCATTGCCAATGGCGCAGTGATTGAAGGCACCATGTTGCAAGCCAACCGGAAAATCAGAGACCCACAATCAGCTCAGCTTCGCTCCAGCCTGCCTGCATAATTAATGCGACCATTGCACAACACCCGTCCAAGCAGTCAGCAACACTAAAACGCCAAAAATAATTCGGTACCAGGCAAAAATCCTGAAGTCATGGGTTGCTACATAGCGTATCAACCAACGAATACACACAAACGCAGATACAAAAGAGACTACGAACCCAATTCCTAAAACAGGGCCGAAGGTGATCCATGAAGCATCACCCAAAACATGACGCAGCTTGATAAGCTCATACAGTGTTGCCCCTGCTATCACTGGAATAGCTAAGAAGAAAGAAAATTCAGTAGCAACTTTTCTTGGCAAACCAAACAACATGCCGCCAATGATCGTCGCTCCTGAACGAGAAGTTCCTGGAATCAAAGCAGCGCACTGCGCCAGACCAATTTTCAGAGCATCGCGCCAATTGAGGTCATCCACACTATCAATGTCTCGAGAAATCAAAACACCAATACCTACTTCAGACTCCAACTTCTTTTGACGAGCCTCGGCCCAAAAAATGATGAAGCCACCCACGATAAAAGCTGTGGCCACAGGAATCGGAGAGAACAAAGCACTTTTAATATATTCACCAAACAACAAAGCCAACACAATGGCTGGAATTGTGGCGATGATGACATTCGCGGCAAAGCGCTGAGATGCTTTTCTTGAAGTAATACCAGTGACCACACTGATGAGTATCTGACGGTATTCCCAACACACCGCCAAAATGGCACCAAACTGAATGATGACATTAAAAGCCTTGCTTTTTTCGTCATTAAAATCCAATAAATCACCCACCAAAATCAAGTGCCCGGTAGAAGAGATCGGCAAAAACTCAGTAAAACCCTCTACCAAGCCCAGAATGACCGCTTTAAGAATTAAATAGATGTCCATGGGGTGATGATAAGGGTTTCAGCGAAAGGCCTATAGATATTAAAAGTGGCATTAAATAATTTAGAGCTATGCAGAGAGTCGGCCCAGCCATGGTGCCGCTTTTGTAATTTTAATTGATCCCCGCTGCTCTTCTTGGCGAATATTCTTAACCAATTGAACAGCTTTCGCATTTGGAAATTGATTTGAAAATCTGAGCAGCGCCGCAGAAAGGCTTGAGTCAGATAATTTACATTCAATCAAATGAGTCAATGCTTGCTCTTCACTGATTGCAAAATCAACCTCTGCATCATCTTTTGTGCGAATGTAATGTAGGGCACTAGAAACCCCTTGCGAATCTTCTTGAAAATGCACATGCTTTTGTAACATCGATGCCACTGCGTTTTCAAATTGAATGCCTGCGCCACCACGCACAAAAGCATTGTCATAAAAATATACTTTGGGCGCCTTCAATAAAGACCTGGCCACATTACTGTGCCAGGGATGAATTACGAACACAACGAACAAAGCCTCAAGAATGTCGAGGTACCTCTTCAAAGTAGGCTGAGTCACTGATAAGTCTCTGGCGAGTGACGCCAAGGATAAGGGCGAGCCCACGCGATCTCTGAGCATCTCAACAAATAAACGCATCGTGTTGACTTCTTGAATTCGAGAAAATTCCAAAATATCTTCTCTGATCAAATCAGTGAAATATTGCTGCCTCCAACGATTGGCATCACTATCTGTTTCCGCCAAACAAGGTTCAGGAAAACCCCCTCGAACTAATAAATGATCTAAGGCCTGATCAGCATTCATGCCCCCAAAATCAACCAACTCTTTGACTGAAATAGGATGCAAGCGCCAAGAAAAATAACGGCCTGCCAATGACTCTCCAGATTGCCTGAAGGTATCCATTCTTACACTGCCTGCGATCAATATTTTCTGAGCTTGGCTATCAGTGTTGGCAATTTGTGCCAGTCGACTATCAGCAATTCCTTTGAGCCAGATTTTCCAATTGGGCATTTTATGAATTTCATCAAAAATCAGTAATGGCACTTCTTGACTCCATGAGCCATCTTGCAAGATACGTCGATCACTAGAGATATCCCAATTCAGATACTGAAAGGAATCTTTGTCAGTCAACAATTGCCGAGACAAAGTAATCATATTAATGACAATTATATTGTTGATAAACTAATTTAAAAATGACTCAACATCTAATGAGGATATAAATTTATAAACCATCATTACTGGATTACTCCGCCATTGAGAAGCGATTGGCCGTTGTTATGCAACGCTCTTCAATCAATGAAACAATTTGAGCAAGAATTGGATGACCCCAGCCCTTAGCCTCAAACTGAGCCTGCAATCCTTTTGCTAAATTAGGTAACTGACCAGCAATCTCCAGCACCCTTCTTTTTAACTGAGGCGCACCTAACTGGCCTGCCTCAGCCATTTGCACCCAATGGCGCGCATGCAATTCATCAAAGCGGTATTTGCTACCAATCTTCATTGCCATGCTATCGCTGAGGTCTGGATAGACTGCAGTGGATAAAACATCATAAAGTGGCGCTAATTGAATTCTGCTTTGACTATAGAGCAATGAAAAGTTTTTTGCGTGAGCATCGTTATTGCCCACCAAGCAATTAAAAATGATGTAGTCCAATAGTCGCAAAAGATTAGGTGCGCTTGGGGTCGTTACTTTGCGCACCAATTCAAATCCATCAGCAATCGTTGGCCCACCCTCATTCTGATATTTGAGCTCAGGCGGTACGCCCAATGCCTGACAGAAGTCCTCTTGATGCAATCGTCTTAACTGCCCATCATCAAGAAAGCGATCATAGCGCTCTACTAGTAAATATGTTTTATCTTGTGTTCGGCCAATCTTGGCAGTGGCGGCATCTAACTTTAACTCTCTGGCTAGAGCAAGACAAAATGCTTCGTTATAGACACTGCCATCAACGCGTGAGATTTCCGGTTTAAGAATGTGCGAGCTTGGGATATTGTTCTTTGGCAGACCAATTTCAAAATGACTTAACCCATCTTTACCCAACACTTCTCTGACAACTACTGGCAACTTCTCCTGAGCTCCAGCAAGCGATAGTCTCAGCCCGGATTCTCCAGCGAGCAATGGTCGCTTAGGCAACTTCTCCAGTACTGCAATCAATTGATCTTCCTCTAGCCACTCTATTGAGTCACTTGCATGCGCTTCTACCAGAGGTGTTTGACCAGGATCCAGCAAAATCAATGCGCCCGCACACTCACCCCCAATACCATCCAATAATGCGAAATCATTTTTGCTAGACACTTTTAAGATGTTCGCTACCGCGGCACGCTTATCACCCTCCGGCAATAAGCCGGCAAAAAAAGGTTGTGCAATCTTGTCGTCAAATGGCTCAGTGCGTAAGGGTAAAGATTGAGAGAGTGGCTTAGCGTTTTTTGATCCCAACCACTCAGGCAAATATTGAAAAGATAGGTAGCCTTTATCTTGAGTGAGGACCCCTGCGCACTCGCCAAAAAACCAGACGTTCAGCTCGCGAATCATTAGCGCACACCCTCTTGTTTATTACTAATGAGGGAGTCCATGCCTTCCACACTCAATACGCCACCCAGGGCTTGAAGCACTCTGAGAATATTTTCCAACCTGAGGGTGGATTTGCCAGCTTCTAGCTCGACAATGAACCTTACCCCCACATTGGCGGCTAGAGCCAATTGCGGTTGAGTTAGCTTTAGGCGCTTGCGAGTCTCACGCACCAAGCGACCTAAATCTAGAGAGTTTTGAATTTGTGTGCTCATAAATATTTCCTTATCGGGAAATTTTACTGTAATTTGCCTGTTTTTTCAATATAATTTCCTTATCGGGAAATTTTTTACTTTATTGCTCATATTATAGGCATATATTCCCGATCGGGAAATATTATTTTAAGTACAGTTGCAATGAATCGTGGCATTAGCTCTCTCCTCAAAAAACAAGAGGGGCTAACGATACTTATATCTTCAAAATTCAAAAACTAAATTACCTATTTACTCATACCTCAATGCCTGTATTGGCTGCATCGATGATGCTTTGCGAGCGGGATAGTAACCAAAGAAAATACCGATCACTGCGGAAAAACCCACCGCTAAAACAATCGACAAGACCGAGAGTTGCACAGGCCAAGCTGCTAATTCAGCAACCAACCAAGTTCCAAGGCCTCCCAGAAGAATTCCTATCAGACCGCCAATGGTTGAGAGTGTGATGGCTTCAACCAAGAATTGCGACAAAATATCTTTGCCCCTGGCACCAACGGCCAAACGCAAACCGATTTCTCGGGTTCTTTCGGTCACAGACACCAGCATGATGTTCATGATGCCAATGCCACCGACCAATAGACTAATTGAAGCCACTGCAGCTAATAAGATAGCCATGATCTTACTGGCAGCTTCTTGAGCTTGAAGTATCTCTGTCAAATTTCGCAATGAAAAATCATCAGGGGTATTGCCTGTCAATCGATGACGCTGACGTAACAACTCTCTGACCTTATCTTCCGCCTCTTTCATATCGGCGCCATCTTTCGTTTTAATAAAGATAGAGCTCACTCGACCAATGCGGCCTTGTAAAGCGCCAAAAATTTTATTGCGCGCGGTGGACAAGGGGATGATGACAATATCGTCTTGATCTTGCCCCATCATGCTTTGACCTTTGCGCTCCAGTAACCCAATCACTGTGAATGGCACCCCCCGCACACGGATGATTTGATCCACTGGATCCCCATCGCCAAATAATTCTCTGGCCACCGTTTGACCGATGATGGCGACCTTGCCAGCGCCCGACATTTCACCAGCTTCAAATAAGCGACCGCTCACCAAACCCCAATCACGAGCCTCAAAATACTCTGGAGTAGCACCAACAATCGAAGCCAGCCAATTCGAGTTACCCCAAACGATTTGACCGCTGCCTCTTTGCGTTGGAGCAGCTACCTGAACCTCTGAAATCTCACGCATCACAGCCCAAGCATCATCTTCGACCAATGTTTGAGCTGTTCCCGTACCGCCGCGCACACCTGCAGTGGTCACGGAACCAGCCCATAAAATCATCAGGTTGGAGCCCAAACCAGCAATTTGTTCTTTGACACGCGCTTGAGCGCCACTACCAACAGCGATCATCACAATCACGGCCGCGACACCAATGATGATGCCTAGCATTGTCAAACCTGAACGTAATTTATTGACCTTGAGAGCCTGGAGGGCGATCGGCAAATTCAAGAGAGGCCTCCAAGCGAACGAGTTTTTTTGTTAGGGCTGTCATCAATGATTCTGCCGTCTTTGAATGTGATCGTGCGTGAAGCATAGGCAGCCACATCCGGCTCATGGGTGACCACCACCACGGTCATGCCTTGCTGATTGAGTTGCGTTAAGAGCGCCATCACTTCTGCACTTGTTTTAGAATCCAAAGCACCGGTTGGCTCATCAGCCAAAATTAAATCTGGATCATTGACCAAAGCTCTGGCAATAGCCACACGTTGCTGCTGTCCTCCAGATAATTGTGATGGTGTATTTTGCAAACGTTCACCTAAACCCACTTGTTCTAAACGTTGCCTGGCATGTTCATAACGTTGCTCTTTGTTCAACCCTGCAAGAGGACCCATCCTGGCATACAACAATGGCAAAGCAACGTTCTCAAGGGCTGAAGTTCTGGCCAACAAATTAAATTGCTGAAAGATAAAACCTATGCGGCGATTACGTAAATCCGCTAATTCATCACTGGTCATACTGGCAACATCTTCACCGCCTAAATCATAAGAACCACTGCTTGGTTGATCCAAACAACCAATCATGTTCATGAACGTCGACTTGCCAGAACCTGAAGCCCCCACAATCGCGACAAACTCACCTTGATCAATGTTGACCGATACCCCATCAAGAGCATGAACCGTTTGCTCGCCAATCCCATAGGACTTCACAAGCTGGTGAGTTTTGATCAAAATCATGAAACGCTTATTTTTTAGAATAGCCGTGGGCCGGCCGGCCTTGTGGCACTGGCTTTTGTCTCACCAGTCATGCCGGTGATGACCAAGTCACCTGGCTTTAATTCAGGTTCACCATTTTCAGCCGGCAAGACTTCACTGGCATTGCCGTCACTCAAGCCCAAGCGAACTGTTTTTTGGACGGGCTTATCTTTCAAACCAGACTGATCTAACACCCACACCTTGCGAACCAGCACCCTTGGACCAGCACCCATTGGTTTAGCTCCAGCTGACTTAGTGCCAGCTGAATTAGAGGCAGACTTACTATCAGATACAGATTCCGCATTAGACATCTTAAAACGCAACGCCGCATTTGATAGGCGCAACACTTTTTCTTTTTGCTCAGTGATGATTGATGTGTTTGCGGTCATTCCTGGTAATAATTTTAAATCTGTATTTTGAGCACTCAACAACACGGTATAAGTGATGACATTTTGTACATTAATCGGTGCTTTGCGAACTTGCTTGACCTTGCTTTGAAAAATCTTGCCCGGA
This sequence comes from Polynucleobacter sp., assembly GCA_964202085.1. Taxonomy (GTDB): domain Bacteria; phylum Pseudomonadota; class Gammaproteobacteria; order Burkholderiales; family Burkholderiaceae; genus Polynucleobacter. The sequence continues at coordinate 7,240 of CAXNHG010000013.1, forward strand.
AATGCATCAACCATGAACGTTGCTGTCATGCCCTCGGTGATTCGGCCAACATCAGATTCGTCAATCGCTGTTTCAACCTGCATATCTGCCAAATCTTGCGCGATGATAAAAAGCTCTGGCGCTTGTAGGCTAGCTGCGACTGTTTGACCTCGCTCAACACTGCGCTTGACCACCACACCATCCACAGGTGAGCGAATCACCGTGTCGTCCAAAGCTTTTTTAGCCATGGTCAAAGAAGCCTTAGCACTCTTGTAAGCACTCAAGGTTTGATCAAGAGCCGCTGGAGAAATGAAATTCTTTTCAATCAAGCGCTTGTTGTTATCGTGATTTCGCTTGGCCAAGATGTAATTAGCTTCGGCTTGCTCGAATCGTGCCTGCCATTCACGTGGATCAATCCGCGCAATCACCTGAGATTTTTTAACCACATCGTTAAAGTCGACATAAATCTCTTGAACCATGCCAGAGACCTGTGTACCCACTTGAATTGACTTCACTGGATTTAACGTACCGCTGGCACTGATCGTCACTGCCAGAGGGCCTTCCTCTAAGGTAACTGTTTTGTATTGAGGGCCACCCCACCCAAATATTGAAGCCAGTACTTTATAAACAATCACCAATACAACAATTGCTATTAGAGAAATGGTGATGCGACGAAGCCACGCATTGGCCTGCAATAAAGATTGAATCTTTGAAGTAAAAATACTCAAGGAATTCAGAGCTATTTGTTTGGTGTTGCTCGCTTTAGTCTTCATGGCCGACTGTCTCTGCTGGGTATATTTTTTAAGAGTTAATGGGTATCTTCCTCAAGTATATGGTCATCCGGCCATCTTTATCAGACCTAAGGCAAAGTTCGCCTTAATGGCTGATCTGAGTTAATGGTTTTTGAGGCTTAGTAACATGCCAAACAAGATATAAAACTTGCAAAAAGCCTGAAACCATCGAAATGACATCTTCAACATAATTATCAATGTGGGTAGACCTGTTTATTTAAGGGAATCCCATTTAGTGACTGCAAATCAGGCTTTTTTGATGCAAAATGACAAGATGAGATCAAAAAGCATGCCCCACACCCCCATTGCACTGGCAGTCATCTTGGCCCTCGGCTCAACATGGAGCTTAACCAGTCATGCTCAAAAAACAGCCCTTGGCCCCCCTCAAATGATGGCGGTATCAGATATACCAGTAAAACCCGTCAACCAGAACGCGCGAAAATTAGAGCCCATTGCAAATGCAGAAACTTTGGACTTACTGAACTTGTACAGAGAGGCGGCATTCAATGATCCAACTTTCAATGCTGCAAAGTAAAGCTATTTGGCTGGAAAAGAAAAACGCTGGCAGGGTCTATATGTATTAGCACCTCAAATAGCAGCGACGGGAAGTGAAACAAAAAGTGATGTTTTTAATGCCCGACTTGGTACCC